>CAKUHV010000035.1 GCA_934659445.1 uncultured Oscillospiraceae bacterium
ATCGTGTTCACTGAGGGCACCGACCCCCGCATTCTGGAGGCCTCCGCCCGTCTGCTGTCCGGTACGTTCCTGACCCCCGTGCTGGTGGGCAACCCCGCCGAGATCCAGGCCGCCGCCGAGGACTGCGGCTTCAACGTCCGCGGCGCCGTCATCGTGGACCCCGAGAGCTACGGGAAGATGGACGAGATGGTGGAGAAGATGGTGGCCCTGCGCAAGGGCAAGATGACCGCCGACGAGTGCCGCGCCGCCCTGAAGAAGAGCAACTACTTCGGCACCATGCTGGTGGCCATGGGCGAGGCCGACGCCCTGCTGGGCGGCGCTACCTACTCCACCGCCGACACCGTCCGTCCCGCCCTGCAGCTGATCAAGACCAAGCCCGGCAACAAGATCGTGTCCTCCTGCTTCATCATGGTGCGTCCCTCCGCCACCGGCGAGAACGAGGTGCTGGCCATGGCCGACTGCGCCATCAACATCAAGCCCGACGAGGATGAGCTGGTTGAGATCTGCCGGGAGACCGTGGCCTGCGCCAAGATCTTCGGCGTAGACCCCAAGGTCGCCTTCCTGAGCTACTCCACTCTGGGCTCCGGCAAGGGCGAGGACGTGGACAAGATGCGCAACGCCTGCCAGAAGGCCAAGGAGGCCATGCCCGATACCCCCATCGGCGGCGAGTTCCAGTTCGACGCCGCCGTCTCCCCCAACGTGGCCCGCACCAAGCACATCACCGACAGCGTCGGCGGCCACGCCAACACCTTCATCTTCCCCGACATCAACGCCGGCAACATCGGTTATAAGATCGCTCAGCGTCTGGGCGGCTTTGATGCCTACGGCCCCATCCTGCTGGGTCTGAACGCCCCCATCAACGACCTGTCCCGGGGCTGCAACGCCCAGGAGGTCTATTCCATGGCTATTATTACCGCTGCCCTGGCGTAACTTAAACTTTAAGGGAGCACCTCTTACAGGGGTGCTCCTTCTTTTTGCCATGGAATAGACCTCGGGGCCCCATCTGTGATGGGGCGGCGCTGTGCGCCGTAAATTCGCAGCTGCAGCGCGGCGAGAATTTGCGCAGGGGCAATTCATTTGCCCCGAGCATATTTAATCCTTGGGTCCCCTGCAAAACAAGTTTTGCAGGGAGCTGTTCCATGGCTATCATCACCGCTGCTCTGGCGTAATAGAAGTGCGGAGGCGTGCGGAACAGGACAACAGCGAGGCGCGCAGACGAAAAAACAGGCTGGGCACAGCCCAGCGGCATTTTTCGCGGAGCGCAGAGCAGTTGGCCGTTGTGCAGCCGCCGCAGCGTGACAGCTTAAACTTTAAGGGAGCACCTCTTACCGGGGTGCTCCTTCTTTATGCCTGAGGGCCCGCCTGCTGGCCTCCCCCGGGAGCACAGGCTCCGGCGGGCATCTTCACGGAATTTTTCGTTGACAGGGGAAATGATCCTGCTTATAATATGTGACAGATTGTCATAAAGCGACAGAGTGTCATAGAAGGGAGGTCATTTCTTGCCCACCGGAACGTTTTTTCGACTGCCGGAGGAGAAGCGCGCCCGGCTGATGGACGCGGCCTGGGAGGAGTTTTCCGCCACACCGTACGCCAAGGTGTCCGTCAACCGCATCATACAGACGGCCCAGATCCCAAGGGGCAGCTTTTATCAGTACTTTACCGACAAGGAGGAGCTGTTCCTCTATATGATGGAGGATCTGCAAAGCGGTCTGAAGGAGAAGCTGTCCCAGTGTCTGGAGCTGGCGGAGGGCGACCTGTTCCGGCTGCCCATGCTGGTGATGGACTGGGCCGAGGGCAGCGGCGGACAGCTGGACCCCCAGATAAAGCGCTTTGCCAGCATCGCGTTTATGAATCAGGGGACGGACGTCTTTCAGTTTCTGCCCCGGCCGGAGCGGCTGCTGCCCGACGACGTGCGGGACAAGGTGAACACCGCCGGGCTGCGGCGGAGCGACCCGGAGTTTCTGGACGATATTTTCTTTTTTGCGGTCTCCGCCATGTGCTGCACGCTGATGGAGATCCTGCGGGCGCCGGAGCGCGCCCAGACCCTGCGGGAGCGGCTGAGGGAGCGGACCGAGCTGCTGCGGCTGGGATGCGTCAAGACCGGCTGAGAGTCGGCGGACCCTTTGGTTAAGGAGGATTAACTATGAAGAAACGGTACATAGCCGCCGCGCTGGCGGCGGCCCTTGCCCTGTCTCTGGCGGCGGGAGCTCTGGCCGACGAGCCGGAGCAGCAGGACGCCCCCCGGCCCGCACAGAGTCAGGAGACGCTGGACGTGGGGCAGGACAGCGCCCCCAGTCAGGACATCCCCCGGCAGGAGGACAGCTCCGCCGGACAGGAGCCGACCCCCTCCCCCGCCCCGGCGGGCACGCTGACCTATGACCAGCTGGAGCAGCAGGTGCGGGCCGGGGATCTGAAGATCCTGATTTTAGAGGAGAACATCGCCTCGGCTCAGGCCACCGACTTTGACAAGATCCGGGAGGATCTGCGGGACCAGCTGAACTCCATCGCCAACCAGCAGTGGCAGCTGCTGGGCGGGGGGAACAGCGGCAGCGGACCGGATTACAGCCACCTGTTTACCGACGCGGCGGGCGCCACCGCCCAGGACAAATACCTGTACGGGGCGGTGACCGCCCTTCAGACGGGCATGGGCGCCATGAGCAATATGATGACCTCCTCCACCCGCCAGACCCTGCAGAGCGCCTATGACGCGGTGAAGGAGCAGTACGACGACCTGAAGGACGGCAAGACCCAGAAAACCGCGGCTGACAGCGTCCGGATGATGGAGAACATGGTGAACAGCGAGGTGAAGCTGGCCCAGGCCACCTACGCCCAGCTGGTGGAGCTGGACGCCGCCCTGGACACCCTGGACCGCTCGTTGGCCGCCCTGGACCGACAGGTGGAGGAGCTGGAGCTGCGCTACAAGCTGGGGCAGATCTCCGCCCTGACGCTGGAGCAGGTAAAGTCCGGCCACGCCACGCTGGCCAGCCAGCGTGAGACCTACGTCATGCAGGCCCGCTCCGGCCTGATGGCGCTGGAGTTCATGACCGGCCGGGAGCTGACCGGCACCCTGACGCTGGGCAGCCTGCCGGCGGTGACTGCCGAGCAGGTGACGGCCATGGATCTGGAGAAGGACATGGCCGCCGCCAAGGAGAAGAGCTGGACCCTGTACGACGCCCAAAACACCCTGAACGATGCAAAGGAGACCTTTGACGCCGCCGGGGACGAATATAACCACAACGAGAAGAAGTATCAGTACGTGCAGGCCCAGCACAGCTGGCAGGCCGCCCAGTACACCCATCAGGCCACGGTGACCGGCTTCGAGCTGACCTTCCGCGGGCTGTATGACAAGGTGAAGGACGCCCAGCAGGTGCTGGGGGCCGCCCAGACCGCTCTGGCCGTGCAGCAGGACAGCTACGCCGCTCAGGAGCTGAAGTATCAGCAGGGCAGCATCTCCAAAAACGCCCTGCTGGACGCCGGGGACACTCTGGCCTCCGCCCGGGACACGGCGGAGACCGCCCGGCGCAGCCTGTTTACCGCTTACAACAACTACCGGTGGGCCGTGGAGTACGGCATCACCGACTGACGGAGGAGGACTTCGATGGACCGCAAACGTATTTTATCCCTGCTGACTGCCGGCGCCGTGGTGCTGGCCCTCAGCGGCTGCCAGAGCAAGGGGGACAGCTCCTCCGCCCAGACTGACGACGACGCCGCCGGCGTGGCGGTGCAGACCCGGACGATCCAGCTCAGCTCCATCGCCACGGACAACAGCGTGTCCGGCAAGGTGGCGGCGGACAGCCAGACCTCGGTGATGGTGGCGGCCACGGCCAAGTGCACCGCCGTGTATGTAGAGGCCGGGGACGAGGTGAAGGCCGGGCAGAAGATCTGCACTCTGGATCTGGCCAGCACCCTCTCCACCTATAACGCCGCTCAGATCACCTATAACTCCGCCGTGGACAGCTACAACGACCAGAAGGCCATTCTGGATAAGCAGATCGCCCTGTATCAGAAGAATGTGGAGGACACCAGGGCCCTGTTCGCCATCGGCGCAGCCTCTCAGGCGGAGATCGATCAGGCGGAGCTGACCCTCATGGGGGCTCAGGCCCAGCGGGACGCCACCCTGAGCCAGCTGGAGGCCGGGATGCAGAGCTACAAGTCCAACATCCAGCAGCTGGATCAGGTGCTGCAGGATGTGGACGGTCAGGGCAACGTGATCGCCCCCGTGTCCGGCACGCTGGTGTCCCTGTCCGCCACGGAGAACGGCTATGTGTCCGCCTCCATGCCCGTGGCCGTCATCAACGGGGCGGAGCAGATGAAGATCACCGTTGCGGTGTCCGAGTCTCTGGTGCCCAAGCTGGCCATCGGGGACGAGACCGACGTGACCGTCGCCGCCGCCGGCGCCCAGTTTGTGGGCACCGTTCTGTCGGTGGAGAAGGCCGCCAATATGCAGACCCAGCTGTATGCCGTCACCCTGTCCGTGCCCGGGGAGGTGACCGGCCTGCTGACCGGTATGTTCGCCGACGTGACCTTCCACACGGACCGGGCCGACGGGGTGATCACCGTGCCCTCTGAGGCCATCCTCACCAGCGGCAGCAAAAGCTACGTCTTTGTGGTGGAGGACGGCAAGGCCAGGTACGTAGAGGTCACCCAGGGCCTGATGGGCAGCGGCGTCACCCAGATCACCTCCGGCCTGACCGCCGGGCAGGAGCTGGTGACCGTGGGCCAGTCCTACCTGTCCGACGGCGACCCGGTGCGGGTCGTGTCCGGGGAGGGCTGACGGAGGATGAACATTCCCAAGTTCTGTATCAGGCACAAGGTCACCACCCTGATGGCCTTCATCATGATCACCGTGTTCGGCGTGGTCTTTACCGGGCGGCTGCAGATGTCCCTGCTGCCCGACGTGGAGGCCCCCGCCGCCGTGGTCATCTGCTACTACAACGGCGCCAACCCCAGCGACATGGAGCAGCTGGTCACCCGGCCCCTGGAGTCGGCCGTCATGTCCGTCCCCGGCGTGGAGTCGGTCAGCTCCTCCTCCTCCGACGGGGTCAGCCAGCTTCAGGTCACCTATGTGGACGGCACCGATCTGGACATCGCCGCCACCAAGCTGCGGGAGAAGTTCGATATGCTCTCCCTGCCCGACGGGGCCATGGACCCGGTGATCGTGAACATCAACATCAGCGACCTGCTGCCCACGGCGGTGATCGGCCTGAAGGGGGACAGCCTGACCCAGGTGCAGGCCCTGGCGGAGGACACCGTGGTGCCCGCTCTGGAGCGGGTGGAGGGGGTGGCCCAGGTCACCATGTCCGGCGGCGTAAAGCAGCAGATCGCCGTGGAGGTGGACTCTGCCCGGGCGGCGGGGTACGGCCTGTCCAACAGCTACATCGCCCAGATGCTCACGGCGGAAAACCTGCTGTTCCCCGCCGGCGATGTGGAGTACGGCAGCCAGACCCTCACCGTGTCCACCAACGCCAAGTTCCGCAGCGTGGAGGACGTGGCCAACCTGATCCTGCCCCTGCCCACCGGCGGGCGGGTGCGCCTGAACGAGGTGGCCCAGGTCCGGCTGGAGACCGCCGACCCCACCGCCATCGCCAAGGTGGACGGCACCCCCTGCGTTATCCTTCAGGTCTCCAAGCAGTCCGGGGGCAACGAGGTGGCCACCTCCAAGGCGGTGGTGAAAGCCCTGGAGCAGCTGCAGCAGAAAAATTCCGCCGTGCAGTATACCGTGGCCTATCTGGCCTCTGACTACATCAACATGGCGGTGAACTCCGCCCTGAACAACATCTTCCTGGGGGTGCTGCTGGCCGCCGTGGTGGTGTTCCTGTTCCTGCGGCGGGTGGGGGCCACGGCCACCATCTCCGTGTCCATGCCCGTGTGCATCCTCGCGGTGTTCGTGCTGATGAACGCCTTCGGCATCACCCTGAACATGATGAGCCTCGGGGGCATCGCCATGGGGGTGGGCATGATCGTGGACAACTCCATCGTGGTGCTGGAGAACATCTACCGCTACGCCGGCGAGGGCCGCAGCCGCATGGAGTCCTGCGTAGAGGGCACAAAAGAGGTGTTCCTGTCCTTGACGGCCTCCACCCTGACCACCGTGGCCGTGTTCGTCCCCCTGTCCTTCTGCGGAGGCATCGCGGAGATGATCTTCCGGGACTTCTGTCTGACCATCTCTTTCCTGATCCTGTCCTCTCTGGTGATCTCCGTCACTCTTGTGCCCCTGCTGTGTTACTTCCTGCTGGACGACAAACGCATCCAGAAAGAGCTGGAGCGCCAGAAGGCAAAGGGAGCGCGCGCCGGTCTGGGGTCCAGGCTCATGACCTGGTATCAGAAGGTGCTGGGCTACTTCGTCCGCCACCTGTGGCAGGGGATGCTGGTGTCCGCGGCGCTGGTAGCCCTGTTCGTGGCCGCCTGTCTGGGCACCAAGTCCGTCCTGCTGCCCAACATGGACATGGGGATGCTCTCCGTGTCGGTGTCCACCCCCCCGGGCAGCGAGCTGGAGGACACCTCCGCCATCGCGGAGACCATCTCCCGCCTGTGCATGGACAACGTGCCCGAGCTGGACTATGTGTACTACACCGCCCAGGGGGAGAGCGGCTCGGTGAACCTGGTGCTGGTGGATAAGAGCAAGCGGGACCGGGGCGTGGACGACGTGGCCAACGACCTGCGCCCCCTGCTGGGGGACATCGCCGGGTGTGAGCTGTCCGTCGCCTCCTCCGACATGACCGCCATGATCAGCACCGGCGCCGACATCAGCGTGGACATCACCGGAACGGACAACAACACCCTTGCCCTGATCGCCGACGACCTGGCCCAGCAGATCGGTCAGCTGCCCGACGCGGTGGACGTGACCAGCTCTCTGGCCCGGCAGGTGCCCCAGGTCACCGTGACCATGCGCCGGGACGCCGCCGCCCAGTATGGGCTCACCGCCGCCGGCGTGGGGGCGGCGGTGCGGTCGGAGCTCACCGGCTCCACCGCCACCACCGTGACCATGGACAACAAGGAGATCGATGTGGTCATCCGGGGCAGCGGGGCCGCCGCCAGGAGTCTGGACGCCCTGCGCTCCATGGCCGTCACCACCCCCTATGGGGGCACCGTGCCCCTGTCCGCCGTGGCGGAGGTGAATGTGGAGCTGGCCCCCCAGACCATCACCCGCGTGGACCAGTCCCGTCAGGTCTCCGTCACCGGCAGCAGCCTGAGCGGCGACCTGACCGCCGTCACCCGCCAGGTGCAGAAGATCCTGGACAGCTATACCATGCCGGAGGGCTATACCGCCCAGATCAGCGGCGCCTATACGGATATGACGGAGAACTTCAGCGACCTGCTGCTGGCCCTGGTGGTGGCTCTGGGGCTGGTGTACTTCGTGCTGGCCAGCCAGTTTGAGTCCTTCCTTATGCCGGTGATCGTGATGATGATCCTGCCCGTGGCCTTCGGCGGGGCGCTGTTCGCCCTGCCCCTCACCGGCCGGGACCTGTCCATGATCTCTCTGGTGGCCCTGATCATGCTGGCCGGAACGGTGGTCAACGCCTCCATCATTCTGGTGGACTATATCCGCCAGCGGCGGGAGCGGGGGGAGAGCCGGGAGGAGGCCATCCTCCATGCCTGCCCCCTGCGTGTGCGTCCGGTACTGATGACCACCCTGACCACCATTCTGGCTCTGGTCCCCATGGCCTTGGGCATGACCGAGGGGGCCAGCGAGATGATGAGCGACATGGGCATCACCATGATGAGCGGTATGACCATCTCCACCGCCATCACCCTGCTGTTCACCCCGGTGTACTACTCGGTGATCGACGACCTGAGCCATATCTTCCGGCGCAGAAAGAAGTCCGCCCCCGCGAAAAACGGGTGAAAAGGGCGAGAAAGGCAAAAAGCATCCCCGCGCGCCAACGGCGCGCGGGGATATTTTTATCTTTACCTCTCCCGGTAGATCATGCCGATCAGATTGGGGCCGGCGTTGATGGCGATGACGCCGCCGATGAAATACTCCAGCTCCGGCTCCGCCTTCAGCTCCTGCACGCAGGCGCCCCGCAGCTTGCCCGCCATCTCCGGGTTGGCGGAGCGGATCAGGAAATAGGGGGTGCCCTTCTTCCGGGTCTTCTGGCACAGGGCCAGCATGGCGGGCACCACGTTTTTCTCCCCCCGCACCTTGCTGAGCACCTTGGATTCGCCGTTCTCAAAGGTCATGATGGGCTTCAGCCCCAGAGCGTCCCCCATAAAGGCGGCGGCGGCGGACACCCGGCCGGACTTCTTGGCGAACCGCAGGTCCAGAGGGACGAACAGGATGCGGGCGTGAGCCAGCCAGTCCCGGATAAAGGCCTCGACCTTTTCGGGGGACTGGCCGTCGGCGGCCATTCTGGCCCCCTGGACCACCGCCCAGCCATAGGCCATGGTGTAGGTCCCGGCGTCGATCACCGTGATGGTGAACTTCTCCCGGGCCTTGGGATTTTCGTCGTAGAAGGACTCCCGGGCCTGAAGGGCGTTGCAGTAGGTGGAGCTGCCCTTGGCGTTGATGGCGGTGTAGATCAGGTGGGTATAGCCCTCGTCATAGGCCTGCTGATAGCACTCCTCGAACATGAAGGGGGTCAGCTGGGCGTGAGTGGGGATCTTCTTTTCCGCCAGCAGCACCCGGTAAAACTCCTCCGGCGTGTAGTCCACGCAGTCCCGGATCTCCCGGTCCTCCAGGGCGATGGGAAAGTGCAGCACCTGGATGCCCAGTTCCCGGGCCAGGTCGGCGGGGATGTCGGCGGCGGAATCGGTAAGAAACTTGATCAAAGCCATGTGATACTCCTTTATTCCTCTGCCCTTGGGCAGGATCAGCGGCCAAACCGGTATCAGACATTATCGCAAAAATTCCTTATCTTGTCAATCACTTCCGGATGGCATCCACTTCCCGGCGGTTCTCCTCGTCCTGCTGCTGCTCCTGCTCCCGCTTCAGCTCTGCCGCGGGCTTCTTCTCCAGCTTCTTCCGGCTGCCGTCGGGGTACTGGATCACGGTGTTGTTCAGCTGACCCAGCAGGCTGGCCCGCACGGACTCGATGTATTCCTTCCGCAGGGCGGCCCGCTCCTCGATCTCCTCCAGAGTCAGCCCCTCCGGGGTCTTGGCCTTGGCGGCCAGCTCGTTGATGCGTAAAATTTTGGATTGTTCCATATGAAAAACTCCTTGTGCGTAAAATATGGGCGGGTGTATGCGGGCGGATCATATCCGCCCCTACGGGGGCGTGGGGGCGCAGCCCCCGGGAACCCATTTATGACCCAGCGTCAGCGGTCATAAATGGGAGAGGACGAACAGCGGAATGAGCGAGCTTTCGCTGTTCTATCGGAAGCGAGGGATATGGAGCTTGTGAGGACGAGGGAGGGTGTTTGATTAAATATACCGCTGGATCACCACCATGACCCGTCCCTTCCGGGACTGACCGGGCAGGTCGGCCAGCACGCACTTGCCAAGGCCCCGGCAGCCGATCGTGTCCCCCTTCTCCACCGTCCGGTCCCCCTTGGTGCACTCCCGGTGGTTCACCTCTACCCGTCCGGCGGCAATCAGGTCGGCGGCCTTGCCCCGGGACAGGGAGAATCCCGCCGCCAGCACCGCGTCCAGCCGGGGGGCGGCCACCGTGTCCCGGATGACCTTTACCTCCGGCGGGCGGACCTCCAGCTGGGACAGGGGGATCTGCCCCACCTTCAGTCTGGCCCGGCCGGCGCTCTCCCACTGGGACAGGAGGATGGGGACGATCTCCGTCAGGGCCAGCACCTGACACTTCCCCGGCAGGATCAGGATGTCTCCCAGCTTCTCCCGGTCCAGGCCCAGGGCCATCAGTCCCCCCAGAATGTCCCGGTGGGACAGCTGTATCTCCCGGGGGAATACGGCCTCTACCGCCCCAACGGGCCCCTCCGGGTCGGCGGTGAAGTCCTCCGGCTCCTGCCAGCTGGGCAGAAAGGCGCACACCGTGCGCTCCGCCCCCTCGTAGCCGCCCCAGAACAGGCAGCGGGGCCGGCCCCAGGCGTTCAGCAGCCCCTCTGCCGCCGAGCGCTGGCCGGGGGAGAGAAACACCGTGTGGGCGGGGATGCCCCGGGTGCGGGTCAGCTCCCCCTTGTCCAGCACCCGTCCCAGCAGGATCCGCTCCTCCCGGTCCCGGGCGCAGCGGTCCAGAAGCTCGGTCTTTGTCATGGTGTTCCTCCCTCTGCTTGGGCCTCTTCCCGGAAGCCTATCTGCCATTCCCAGGGCTGCATACCCTCTTTTAGAATTACCAGTATAAAGTCTGCCCCAGTTTTTGTCAATCACGCCCCGGTTTTCTGTTGCATAGCAGGAATATCGGTGGTAGAATAGGTCGTTAAAATTTAGTTTATCTGTCCTATCCTATCTAAATTTCCCAAAGAGGATTTGTTATGACTGCTACATCGAAATCCACTACTCTTTATGATCTCTCCCCAGGACAGAGCGGGGTGATCTGCACCGTGGGCAACCAGTCCGGGGCGGTGAAGCGCCGCCTGATCGATATGGGACTGACCCCGGGCACCAGAGTCACGGTGAATAAGATCGCCCCCCTGGGGGACCCGCTGGAGGTCTCTCTCCGGGGGTATACCCTGTCCCTGCGCCGGGCGGACGCCGCCCAGATCACCATGGTGGAGCAGACGGGGGACTGCGCCGGGTGCAGCGGCTGCGCGGAGGGCGGAAGGACCGCCCGGGCGGCCATGACGAAGCACCTGACCGACCCGGCGGTGCTGAAGCGGCAGATGGACGACCACGTCCACGAGCTGGAGACCCACCGGAGGGAGTATGACCCCAGCGCCCACGACGGCCGCCCCATGCGGGTGGCCCTGGCGGGCAATCCCAACTGCGGCAAGACCACCCTGTTCAACGCCCTGACCGGCTCCAACCAGTATGTGGGCAACTGGCCGGGGGTCACCGTGGAGAAGAAGGAGGGCACCGCCCATCTGGGGGACAAGGAGCTTACCATCGTGGACCTGCCGGGGATCTACTCCCTGTCCCCCTATTCCATGGAGGAGATCGTCGCCCGGGATTTTATCATCAACGAGGCGCCGGACTGCGTCATCGACGTGGTGGACGCCACCAATCTGGAGCGCAACCTCTACCTGTCCGTGCAGCTGCTGGAGCTGGAGCGGCCCATGGTCATCGCCCTGAACTTTATGGACGAGGTGACCAAGCGGGGGGACCGCATCGACGTGCGCCGTCTGTCCCGGGAGCTGGGGGTGCCCGTGGTGCCCATCGTGGCCCGCACGGGACAGGGACTGGACCAGCTGCTGGAGACCGCCCATTTACAGATGCACCTGGGCTTTAACCTGGAGCCGGACGACCTGTACGACGACTACACCCACCATATCCACCACTGCATGGGGGAGCTGCTCCACGACTACGCCTACGCCGCCGGTCTGCCCGCCCACTGGGCCTCCATCAAGCTGCTGGAGGGGGACCAGCTGGTGGAGAAGGCCCTGAAGCTGCCCCCGGAGGTGAAGAAAAAGCTGGACGACATCGCCGCCGCCTATGAAAGCTCCAGCCCCCTGGGGGACCGGGAGACTTTGGTGGCGGACAGCCGGTATCAGTACATCCAGCGGGTGGTGGCTGCCGCCGTTGTAAAAGCGGAGCACAGGGGGGAGCGCACCCTGACCGAAAAGATCGACGCCGTGGTGACCCACCGGGTGCTGGCCATCCCCCTGTTCCTGCTGACCATGCTGGTGATGTTCGCCGTGACCTTCGGCCCCTTCGGCTCCTGGCTGTCCGACGGGGTTGGCAGAGCCATGGACGCCTTCGGCGTCTGGCTGGGCGGCGCCATGGCCGCCGCCGGGGCCCCGGCGGTGCTGGTGTCTCTGGTGCGGGACGGCATCGTGGCCGGGGTGGGGGGCGTGCTCACCTTCCTGCCCCAGATCGCCCTGCTGTTCCTGTTCCTGTCCCTGCTGGAGGACTCGGGCTATATGTCCCGGGCGGCCTTCATCATGGACCGGCTGCTGCGGCGCTTCGGCCTGAGCGGCAAGGCCTTTATCCCCATGCTCATGGGCTTTGGCTGCACCGTGCCCGCCATCATGGGGGCACGCACCATGGAAAATGAGAAGGACCGCCGCATGACCATTCTTCTGCTGCCCTTCATGTCCTGCTCCGCCAAGCTGCCGGTCTACGGCCTGCTGTCCTCCGCCTTCTTCGGACCGTGGGCGGGGCTGGTGGTGTTCGCCCTGTACTGCATCGGTATGGCCATGGGCATCCTGTCCGGCCTGCTGTTCAAGCACACCCTGTTCGCCGGGGAGCCCGCCCCCTTCGTGCTGGAGCTGCCCCCCTACCGCCTGCCCTCCTTCTCCAACGTTATGCGTCATGTGTGGCTGAAGGTGAAGGGCTTTCTGGTAAAGGCGGGCACCCTGATCCTGTCCATGTCCATCGTGCTGTGGCTGCTGCAGTCCTTCGACTTTACCCTGACCATGGTGGACGACCCCGCCCGCAGTATGCTGGGGGCCATCGGCGCAGCCATCGCCCCGGTGTTCCGGCCCTGCGGCTTCGGTGCGTGGCAGGCGGTGGTGGCCCTGCTCACCGGGCTGATCGCCAAGGAGATGCTGGTCACCTCTCTGTCCATGTTCTACGGCTTCCCCCTTACCGCCACCGGCGGGATGGTGGCCGCCGCCATGACGGGCTTTACCCCACTGTCCGCCTTCTCCTATCTGGTGTTCATCCTGCTGTATGTGCCCTGTGTGGCCGCCGTGTCCACCCTGTTCCGGGAGATGGGCAGCAAGAAGTGGGCCTTCTTCTCCATCGGCTGGCAGCTGCTCTGCGCCTACGTGCTGTCCATGCTGGTGTATCAGCTGGGAAGCCTGCTGCTGTGACCGTTGGCCGTAAAGCTTTTCCCCTCCCAAGGGGAAGGCGGCCATTCGGGGTCCCCAACGTGACCCAGCGCCAGTGGTCACGTTGGGGAGAGGACGAGCAGCGGAGCGAGTGAGTTTCTGCCGTTTCGGCGGAAATGAATGATGCGGAGCTTGCGAGGACGAACGGATGAGGGGGCTTTCCTGCGATGCTCCTCCGTAGGGGCGGATGTCCTCATCCGCCCGCGGGCCGCCACATGGGGCGGCCCCTGCGGAGTACCACCAACCGACAAGGATCACAACGAAAAGCGCCGCGCGGGAATTTTCCCGCGCGGCGTATTTTGTTTTATATCTCCAGCGTCTCCGCGTCGGACAGGAACATCTTGGTATACAGGATCACCTTGTCCCCCTCCTTTAAGATCAAATCGCCGTTGGGGATGAGCATGGTGCCCCGGCGCTTGACCATGACGATCACCGTCTGGCGGGAGATGTCCAGCTCCCGGATGGGGTGGTCGTTCCAGGGGTTGTGGTGCTTCAGCACCACCTCCTTCAGCTCGATGCGGTGGTCGTCCCCCACCGCCTCGGCCCCCAGCACAAGGGTGTCGTGCTCCTGGATCACCGTGTCGCCCCGGGGCACCACGATGTCCCGGCCCCGCTGTACGGCGGCCACGATGACCCCCCGGGGGATGCCAAGGTCCTTGATGGCCTGTCCCACCCACTTGTCCCGGCGGGTCATGTGCACCTTCATGAAGTTGATCTCCTGCTCGTTGGCGTACTCGCTGATGCGCTTGATGCGGGAGTACTGGTCCACGAAGCCGGCGGAGATGATGCCCGTGGGGATGGCCACCATGCCCACCCCCAGAAAGGTGATGCAGATGCCGAAGAACTGCCCCATGGGGGTGACGGGGTAGATGTCCCCGTAGCCCACGGTCAGCAGGGTGGACACCGCCCACCACATGCCGGAAAAGGCGTTGCGGAACACCTCGGGCTGGGCCTCGTGCTCCAGGGAGTACATACACAGGCTGGCCCCCAGCATCAGCACCAGAATGATGAACACCGAGGACATAAGCTGCTGCCGCTTGCTGGCCAGAACGGAGGTGATGACGCTGAGAGAGTCGTAATAGGCGTTGATGCGGAACAGACGGAAGATGCGCACCACCCGGAACATCCGGAAGGCCACCGCCCCCGTGGGGAAGAATATGGGCAGGAAATAGGGCAGGAAGGAGGCCAGGTCGATGACGCCGGTGATGGAGCGGACGTATTTCCAGGTGGCCTCCCCCGGGGTCAGATCGGGGTACATATACTTGGCCGTCCACACCCGAAGGACGTAGTCCACGGCGAAGAAGGTCACGGTCACCCGTTCCACCGTCAGCAGCAGGGGGCCATAGTTCAGCTCCATGCTGTCAAAGGTGTACGCCACGCACACCGCCAGATTGATGACGATGGACGCCACCAGAAGGACGTCGTAGCCCCGGCTGAAGGCGTCGCCCACGTTGCCGGTCTCTACCACGGAGTACAGCCGCCTGCGCCGCTGCTCCCAGATGCCGCGCCGGTCCATATCAGGTCACCTCGGTTTCTTTTGTGGTTGGCGGGGCCGGCAGGGGCGGATGGGGGCATCCGCCCGGCGTCCCTGTGCCGCTTCCCCTATCCCCCGCACTGCCGGACGAACCAGCGGAAGATCTCCGCCCCGTCCACGGTGTCATCCCGGCGGTGGGCAAAGGACATACGCTCCGGGTGGAACTGTACCGCCAGCACCGGCCGGCCGGGATACTCTGCGGCCTCGGGGCAGCCCCCCTCGGACCGGGCGGTGACCGTCAGCCCCGTCCCGATGCGGTCCAGAACCTGATGGTGGTGGCTGTTCACGGGGAACACGGGGCCGTACCAGCGGTGGAGCAGGCTGCTCTCCTGGGCCAGAATGGGGTGGATGGCGTCGCCCCCCTGCCCCTGATGGAAGGGGCGCAGGTGGTCGGGAAGGTCCTGCACCAGAGTGCCCCCCAGGAAGATGTTCAGCAGCTGCATCCCCCGGCAGATGCCCAGAATGGGCTTGCCCGTGGGCCAGAAGGCCCGCAGCAGGGCCAGCTCCGCCGCGTCCCGGGCGGGGTCCGGGGCAAGGGAGCCGCGGTTTTCCTGTCCGAACAGGTGGGGCTGCACGTCCTTGCCGCCGCACAGCAGAAGTCCGTCACAGCTGAGGTCGGGGGCGGGGCAATAGCCGGGCACGGCCGCGCCCCCCGCGCCGGAGATGGCCGCGATGTAGTTGTCCATGGCGCCGTCCGCGCCGGAGATCTGGATCCTGGGTGCCATAAGCTCACTCCCTTTATATTTGCCCCGACTTCATTTGGTGTTCCCCTGCGGTGAACACGAAAAGAAACCGGGAGCTTTTTGGCTCCGGCCCGCTGTTCCCAAAGAAAAGAGGGGCGGAAGCCGCAGTGCTTCCATTATATCCTATTTCCGGGGAGGGGACAATATGAAGTGACCCCCAAAAGTTAGACAAATATTTTGAATAAAAATTGTTCAAGCGACCGAAAGGGCTTGTTGTCTGTGAATTGCAGG
>CAKUHV010000036.1 GCA_934659445.1 uncultured Oscillospiraceae bacterium
CGGGCATAGGTGGGGTCCAGGGCGTGCTCGGCGTCGATAAAGGCCACCTCGCCCCCCCGCTTCTGGGCCTCGGCCACAATGTGCAGGGCCAGGGTGGTCTTGCCGGAGGACTCGGGGCCGTAGATCTCGATGATGCGCCCCTTGGGCACACCCCCGATCCCCAGGGCGATGTCCAGAGACAGAGAGCCGGTGGGGATGGACTCCACCACAATGCCGGTGTTCTCCCCCAGGCGCATGATGGAGCCCTTGCCATAGGCCCGCTCGATCTGGGCCATACAGGTCTCCAGTGCTTTTTTCTTGTCAGACGCGGGGGCGGCAGACTCCACCGTGGGCTTCTTCGTGGCCATATCGTTCATCCTTTCCCGCCGGACTTGTCCGGCTTTTTGGTTTTTCTGATCTCTTTTCCTATTCCCCATCCTATCGGACGGGCTGTCCCATATTCCGGACTTTTAAGGCCGTGCCGCGCAATTCGGCAGACCGATCCGGCAAGGCACGAAGACGCATTTGCGCAGTTATGCCTTAGTTGTTGGCGGTGCCCTCTACCACCCGCCAGATCCCGGCGGGGTCGGCGGTGGTCTGGATGTTCTCATATCCGCTCTCCGCCAGAATGGCCTCTACGTCCGGGGCCTGATGGATGCCCACCTCGAACAGCAGGATGCCCCCCAGACGCAGGGCGGACTTCCACTTGGGGGCGATGGCCCGGTAGAAGTCCAGACCGTCCGCCCCGCCGTCCAGAGCCTTGTGGGGCTCGTAGTCCTTTACGGACACATCCAGCCCCGCAATGTCCCCGGTGGGGATGTAGGGGGGGTTGCACACGATCACGTCGAAGTCCCACAGGCTGGGACTGGGCTGCTCCAATGCGTCCACCGACAGGCAGGTGACCCGGGCGTTCAGCCCGTTGCGGCGCACGTTCTGCTTGCACACCCGCAGGGCCCCCTCGTCCAGCTCCCCAAGCACCACCCGGCAGCCGGGCACATTGGCCGCCACCGCCAGACCGATGCAGCCGCTTCCGGCGCACAGGTCCAGCACCCGGGCCTCCTCCCCGGCCCTCCCGGCGTACAGGATGGCCCGCTCTGCCAGCAGCTCCGTGTCCGGCCTGGGGATGAGCACGTCCCGGGAGATGTCCAAAGGCAGGCCGTAGAACTCCCACTCCCCGATGATATAGGCCACCGGCTCCCCCGCCAGACGGCGGCGCACCAGATCGTCCACCCGGCGCTCCAGCTCGCCGGAGACGTACAGGGACATATCCCGGTACAGCTGCTCCCGGCTCTTGTCCGCGGCGTAGCACACCAGCTCCCGGGCCTCCAGCTGGGCCTGCTCCACCCCGGCTTTTTTCAGGCGGGCGCGGGTGTCCAGAAACAGATTGTTGTAGGTGGTGGCCATAGATTCACCTTCGTTCGTTTTGATGTATGTCCGGGCACCTCCCGGGCGCTCCACGCAATGCCGTTAAGTCAAAAACTCTGTCATTGCGAGCCAGTTCGCAAACTGGCGCGGCAATCCGTTTTCTTCTGTTGTTTTTTACGGATTCCCACGACAGTGACATCGGTCACTGCCTCGGAATGACGTTTTCTGCTTAACCAATCGAGCTTTCCGTAATCGAAAGGTGCGCAGCTTGCCGCGACTTCACCACTCGTCCTCGCCTTTTTTCTCCGGCAGGACCAGCTCCAGCGCCCTGATGCCCACCTCGATCATGGAGTCGTCCGGCTCGAAGGTGGTAAAGTTCTGCATCCACAGGCCGGGGGCACGCAGGATGCGGCTGAGCAGGCAGTCGCTGCGCCCCGCCCAGCGGTTAAACTCGTAGCTGACCCCAACGATGACCGGCAGCATCAGCAGGTGGGCCAGAAAGCGCATCAGTGGGTTGGTCACCGGGTGGATGGCAAAGACCACCGAGGACACCAGAATGGAGATGAAGATCACCACAAACAGAAAGCTGGTGCCGCAGCGGGGATGATGCCGTGGCTGGATGCGCACATTCTCCACCGTCAGGGGCAGGCCGGCCTCGTAGCAGAAGATGGTCTTATGCTCCGCCCCGTGGTAGGAAAACACCCGGCGCATATCCTTCATTCTGGAACACAGAGCCAGATAGCCCACAAAGATGGCCATTTTCAACAGGCTCTCCGCCACGTTGCGCACCACCATGGAGTCGGTGAACAGCACCACCGCCGTGCCCAGCAGGGTGGGCAGCAGGAAAAATAGGCCGATGGACATGGCGATGCCCAGAACCACCGCCACCGTGGTGAAAAAGGCCGCCGCCTTCTCGCTGCCCAGATGCTTGTCCAGCCACTGTTCAAATCGAGAGGGCTCCTCCGGCTCCTCCCCGTCCTCGGGGTAGAACTCGGCGGAGAACATCAGGGCCTTGACGCCCTCGACCATGGAGTCCAGAAAGGTGACCACCCCCCGGATCAGGGGCCAGCCCAGAATGGGGTAGCGGTCCTTTATGAGCTTCAGCTCCTTCTCCCGGATCTCCAGTCCCCCGTCCGGGCGGCGGATGACGATGGCCTGCTTTCTGGGGCCGCGCATCAGGATCCCCTCGATCAGGGCCTGACCGCCGCACATGGTCTTAAAGCCCCCGGCGGGGCACTTTTTTTCTTCCATACAAAATGGGTCTCCTTATTTTGCTCTATTCTATCAGCATCTGCCGCAGAACGCAATAGAAATCCAAACTTTTGTTCTACTCCTCCAGCGGCAGGCGCACGGTCACCAGACAGCCGCCGCCGGGGGCGTTGGTGATGTCCAGCGTGCCCTCGTGGCGGGTGATGATCTCCTCGCACACCGCAAGGCCGATGCCGCTGCCCCGTGCCTTGGAGGAGCCCTTGTAGAACTTCTGCTTGATGAAGGGCAGCTCTTCCTCCGGGATGCCGGGGCCGTAGTCCCGCACCCGCAGCACCGCCCTATCCCCCTCGGTGGTCAGGGACACGTCGATGCGCTTGCCGGAGCCGCCGTGCTTGGCGGCGTTGTCCAGCAGGTTGCAGAACACCTGGCGCAGGCGCTCCGGGTCGCCGGTGATGGGCACATACTCCTGCCGGCACTCCTCGTAGGTCAGTTCGATGCCCTCCTTGCGGAAGAATTCCTTATAGGTATAGACGGCGTCCTCCACCTCTGCCCGCAGATCCAGCTTCTCCACCGACAGGGTGAATCGCCCCTCGGAGATGCGGGAGAACTCCAGCAGCTCCTCCACCATGTTGGTCAGCCGCCGGGCCTCGGACACAATGATGTCCATGCCCTTTTTCACGTCCGCCGGGTCCTGAAGCTCGCCGCTCTGGATGGTCTCCGCCCAGCCGTTGATGGCGGTCAGGGGGGTGCGCAGCTCGTGGGACACGGAGGAGATGAACTCCGACTGGGTCTTCTCCGACTGCTGGATCTTCAGGGACATATCGTTGATGGTGTCGGTGAGCTCGCCGATCTCATCGTCGTACTGCTTTTCGATCTGCACCCCGTAGCTGCCGTCGGCGATCAGGCGTGCGGCTTCGGTCAGTCCGGCCAGGGGCTCTACAATGGAGCGGACAAAGTACAGGTTGGAGAAATACACCATGGCCAGAATGGCCATCTCGATGAGCACGATCAGAGAGATGGACAGCATCAGCTGCTTCTGCACCGCAGCCAGAGAGGTGATATACCGCACCAGACCCAGCAGCTGCCCGCCGCTGACCACCGGCGTGGTCACGGCCATAATGCGCTCGCCGGTGGCCGGGTCGCTGCCCCGCCAGGGGGAGGAGCGCTGATTCTCCAGCGCGGCGCTGATGTCAGGGGTGTCCGGCGTCATGCCCACGGTCAGCCCGCGGCTGGTGACGAACACCACCCCGTTCGTATCCAGAAATTGCAGCTCCAGCACGCTTTTTCCCTCAAAGCCGTCGGCCGCGCTCTGGGCGGCGGAGCGGAACTCCGCAGCGGAATAACGGCTGAAGCCCCGGGCCATATTCTCCGCCCGCACGGTCAGACCGTTTTCCATGTTGGAATAGTAGTAGCTGCGCAGTGCGGTGGACAGAATGATCAGAATGGCCACCAGCAGGGCCATGACCACCGCAAGGCTGTTCACCAGCCAGCGCTTCCGGATGCCCCGGATCTTCACCTGATCGGTCAACGTGGTCTTCTTTGCCATCCGGGGTCACTCTCCTTTCGTGAGTGGTTGGATCGAGAGACGGGGCCCCATTTGAAGCCCAGCACAGCGGGTTCAAATGGGAGAGTCGGAGCAAGGAAACGGAGCTCAGCAGGGGCCCCATGTGGCGGCCCGCGGGCGGGTATTATCCGCCCCTATGCCGTCACAGGTCTTACATGGATGCGGCGCGCCGGGTCGTCGCGCCCTACGGTATTTCCCTGTTCGCAGGAGCGGCCAAAGGCCGCCCCTACGGAGCATCGCCGCTTATGGAGGGCCCGATGCCCTCATCGGGCCGCGGGGGTCATAGGGGCAGAGCCCCCTATACCAAAAACGGGTGGAGGGAGGGTATTAAATCACGTCCCCCACTTGTATCCATACCCCCACACGGTATTTACATACGCGGGCTTCTGGGGGTTGTTTCCCACAGGGCGCAGCCCTGCGGGAGCCCTTTTGATTTCATATCCTCGGGCGAAATGAATTCGCCCTGCGGAAATTCTCTGCCGCTATGCGGCATCGAATTTACGGCCTGCCGGCCGCCCCCGCTTTTGCGGGGGGGACAACCCCTGGGATCACTTTCACGTCCCCCACTTGTATCCATACCCCCACACGGTATTTACATACGCGGGCTTCTGGGGGTTGTCCTCGATCTTGATGCGCAGGCGGCGGATGTTCACATCCACGATCTTCAGCTCGCCGTAATAGTCCTCTCCCCACGCTGCGTCCAGGATCTCCTCCCGGGACAGGGCCTTGCCCGGATTCTCCATAAACAGCTTGACAATGGAGTACTCCGCCGGGGTCAGCTTCATCTTCTGTCCGTTTTTTTCCAGCGTGCGGTTGCGCAGGTTCAGCAGGAAGGGGGGCTGGCTGATCTCATCCCCCACGGGGGCCCCCTCCTCTCCCCCGCCGGTGCGGCGGAACAGGGCGTCCACCCGGGCGGTCAGCTCCGCCGGAGAGAAGGGCTTGGTCACATAGTCGTCCGCCCCGGTCATCAGTCCGGTGACCTTGTCCATCTCCTGAGAGCGGGCGGTGAGCATAATGATCCCGATCTTATTGTCCATGGCCCGGATGCGGCGGCAGACCTCGAACCCGTCGATCCCCGGCAGCATCACGTCCAGCAGGGCCACCTTCACATCGTGCTCCTTCTTCAGCTTCTCCAGGGCCTCCTCGCCGGTACTGGCCTCCACGGTCTGATAGCCGGCCCGCTTCAGGTTGATGACCACAAAGCTGCGGATATTTTCCTCATCCTCCAGCACAAGCACTTTTTTGGGCATATCCGTTCTCCTTTTCCTTTCCGGGCCTTTGTCAGCCGATCAGGTGGAACCGGCCCCGCAGGCCCGCCTCGTCCACGCCGCAGTCCCAGGAGGCATTCAGCAGCGTGGCAGCATAGATGGTATCGTCATCCTCCTGCAGGATGAACCGGTTGGTGGTGCTGGCCCATGCGCTGCGGTTGGGCCCGGTGAGCTTATAGATGGCCAGGAAGCGCTCCGGCTCCTGTCCCTCGCCCTTCCAGCGGGAGAAGATGACCTCCCGCTGGCCCACAGCCCGGTCCGTGCGGGAAATGGTCAGCTGGCCCACCCAGTCCTCCGGGATGTCCAGATACCAGCCGTCGGTGCGGTTATGATAGGTGGTGCCCACAACGGTGCGCTGCCCGTCCAGTCCGTACTGCCCCCACCGGGTCAGCCAGAAGTCGGTGGGACCGTCCGCCGCCGAGGGCAGAGGGGTGGACTGGGGCACCTCCAGCACGTAGTCGCCGTTGATGTCGGTCAGCTCCTGCTGGCCGCTGCCCCGCAGGGTCTCCCGGCTCACGCCGCTTTCGGGGTCCATCGTCAGATTGACCAGCCTGTCCCCCTGATAGGTCACGATGTCCACCGCTCTGCCCCCCTCGGCCAGAGAGGAGCACACATAGAGGGCCGGGGTCAGCAGCTCGCCCCCCACATAGTTTGCCTTCACACTGTCAATGGACGACGCCCGGGCGGACAGCTCCGCCGTATCCCGGCAGGACAGCGCGCCGTCGTTCCAGCCATAGATCTCCAGCGCAGAGGGGCCGCCGCCGGGGTCCAGCCGCGCCAGCGCCACCTCGGTGCGGGTATCCCGGTCTATGTCCAGCAGGGCATAGCGGCTGTATGCAGTCAGCAGCAGCTGGGTGGCGGTCATCTCCTCGGGGTCCTGGGCCGCGGCGGCTCCGTCCTCCTCCTCCCGCGCCAGACCGTCCATGGTATAGACTCCAAGCTGATACAGCCCGGCTCCCAGCTGCCAGCTCACCACAGTCTCCCGCGGGCCCCGGCCGTTCAGGTCGGCAAAATCCACCCGGTAGATGGCGGTGCCCTCCCCCTTGATCATGGAGGACAGGCGGTATTCGTCCTGACCGTGCCGGGTGAAGAAGCAGATCCTGATGGGCTTTTCCGCCCCGGGCAGGCGCAGGAAGGTGACCGCAGTCTCCCGCTCCCCGTCCCCGTCCAGGTCCTGCAATTGTATGGTAGAGGTATTCTCCCCCGCGAAGATCACCGCGTATTCGGAGCTGACGCCGCTCTCCATCTCCAGATAGGCGCGCACCTCTTTGATGGAGCGGTCCAGATTGTCATAGCCCGCCAGCCGCTCCGGCAGCTGGTACAGGTCGTCTGCCGGACGGAAGAAACAGCCGGACAGCACCAGCATCATCCCCGCCAGCAGCAGGAGCTTCCATCTTCTTCTCATGCCATCCGTCCCCCCTTCCATGGGCATACTGTGCCATAATGAAGTTCATTTGATATCATACCACAGGTGATCAAAAAAGAACAGCCCCAATTCCGCCGCGTTTTCAGGCTCATGGCCGCCCGCCGGGGCAAAAAACGCCCCCGCCCTGTGCAGCAGGGCGGGGGCGCAGGTCCGATCTGTAAAATTACTCCTGGGGCTGTTCAGGCTGCTCAGCGGCCTCTTCCTTATCGGTCTCGGCGGCCCGCTGGGCCTCGTCGGCCTTCTCCTCGGCGGCTGCCTGCTCCGGCTCGCCGGCGGGCTGGTCGCGCTCAACGGTAATCTCCACATCGATGCCGCCGTCCTCATCCTCGGGATCCTTCGCCTTCAGCTCGGCGATGCGCTCGTTGTTGGTCTCGATGGCGGCGCGGGCGGCAGTGATCTTCTCGCAGGAGGCGGCGTAGGCGGCCTCGGGAGTGGCGCCCTTCTCGGCGTAATACAGCTTGCCCAGCTCCACATACGCCTTCTTGATGGTGTCCTCCTCTGCCATATTGGCGGTCTTCAGCTTGGCGATCTCCGCCAGCCGCTTGGACTGGGCAGCGCCGGCCTGCATCAGATCGGTGGCCTTCTCTTTGAAACTATCAAAAAATCCCATGGTGGTATCCTCCTTATCATGCGGTATCCCGCTCGGTTGGGCCTATTGTATCCCATTTTTCCCGGGCGCGCAAGGGCGCAGCCGTGGATTTAATCTTTTTTTCACAATTCTTTCCCCCTGCTTTCAGCATCGGGCAAAAATACGGGGGCCGCCCCTGTAAGGCGGCCCCCGCGAGCCAGTTTATTGATTTTTCGCGGTCTCAGCCGTTTTTGGCCGTGCGCATGGCGGGCAGCCACTCGGTAAAGGCAAAAAACAGGGACAGACAGACCGTAAAGGGAGCCATGCGGATGCAGTTCCAAAATTCGCTCTTGGCTTCCTGATAGGCTTTGTTGTTCATGATTCAGAACCTCCTATGTTTTGTTTCTCCATGGGATATTATACGGGCTGGGGAGAAAAATTGGCGTTAAGGAATCTGCCCGTTCCGTTTAGGTTGAGATAATGATCCGTTCAGAAGCCGTAAACGTTTCCACTGTTTCCCGGCCATGCTTAAACACATCTTAAGATTTTACTTCTTGCATCTTAAACTGTGTGTGTTATTCTAAGAGGGACGATAAGCGCCGGCACGGGCCGGACTGTGATAAGGGGGCGCAGCATGTATACCATCCTGATCTGCGACGACGACCGGGACATCGTCTCGGCGCTGGACATCTATCTGACCAGCGAGGGCTATAAGACCATCAAGACCTACAACGGGAAGGAGGCCCTGCGGGCCGTGGAGGAAAACCCGGTGCATCTGATCCTGATGGACGTGATGATGCCGGAGCTGGACGGCATCCGGGCCACCGCCAAGCTGCGGGAGGACAGCAATGTTCCCATCATTCTGCTGACGGCCAAGAGCGAGGACAGCGACAAGATCCTGGGACTGAACATCGGGGCGGACGACTATATCACAAAGCCCTTCAACCCCCTGGAGGTCATGGCCCGGGTAAAGAGCCAGCTGCGGCGGTATACCTCTCTGGGCGGGGCGGAGAAGGTCCCCGGCCTGCTCACCGTGGGCCCCGTATCCATGGACGACAGCGCCAAGCTGGTCACCGTAGACGGCGAGCCCGTGTCTCTCACTCCCATCGAGTACAACATCCTCAAGCTGCTCATGACCCACCCCGGGCGGGTGTTCTCCTCCGCCCAGATCTACGAGCAGGTGTGGAACGACCCGGCCTACGGCTCGGAGAACACGGTGGCCGTCCATATCCGCCACCTGCGGGAGAAGATCGAGATCGACCCCGCGGACCCCCGCTGGCTGAAGGTGGTGTGGGGGCTGGGCTATAAAATGGAGAAGGGGGGCTGACCATGAGAAGCTTGCAGCGCAGCCCCTGGGTCAAGGCGGCCATCTGGACGCTGACGACCGCCTGCGCGTTCCTGTCGGCCCTGTTCGCCTGCAAGGCCCTGCTGGCCGGGCCGTACACCTTGGACAGCAACGGCGGCTGGCAGGAGAACGGCGCCTTTCAGTGGCTGTGCCAGAAGTGGAGCAACAGCGTGGCCACCTCTGTGGCCGACCAGATCGCCCTGGAGAGCGGCAGCATCAGCTATGTGGAGCGCCAGCAGCTGGAGAGCGCCCTGCAGGAATTTGAGACGGCAGTCGATCCCTCTGCCACCAGCTACCGTTTTCGCTTGATGGATGCTTCTGGGGAAGAGTTGTCCTCCAATCTTCCTGACGGGGAGACTCTGGTGTCCTGCGTGGCACAGATCCACTACGCCAGTTTTACGCCTGGGGAGTATACCGCCCATGAGCTGGACAGCTACGGCTATTACGCCAAGTACTACGGCTGGATGAACGGGGCGGAGCTGGGCTCCTCTGCTCAGGCCTCGGCGGATCAGGACGCGGAGCTCCAGTCCGGCGACCTGTATGTTCTGGAGTACGGCGTGGCTGCCCGGCCCACGGTGCCCGACGTTTTCACCCAGCTTCAGCACTTCTGCGCCAACTCCTCCGCCCACTGGATGACCTGGGCCGGAGCGGCGGCCATCTTTGCCCTGGCCGCTCTGTGCGCTCTGGCGGCGGCGCTGTGGTGCGCCGGCTGGCGGGCCGGGGCGGAGGGACCGGCGGGCATATGGGCCGACCGGGTGTATACCGAGGTGTGGCTGCTGCTGGCCGGTACTGCCATCGCCCTGCTGGCATACGTGATCGCGAAGTGCAGCGATCCCCTTGTGTCCTGGTACTACTACGACAGCCTGTGGCCCGGGGACCGGCTGTATACCCTGTGCCTCATGGGGCTGGCCGCCGCCATTACCGCGATCTTTCTCACCGCCGCCCTGCTGATGCAGACCACCGCCGTGCGGGCCAAGACCCACACGCTGGTCCGCAGCACCCTGATCCTGCGGGCGCTGGCCTGGGCGCTGGGCGGTATCCGCACCGCTGCGCTCAGCCTGCCCGTCACTTGGAAGGCCATCGTGCTCTTTCTGGCCTATACCGCCTTCAACTTCGTGGCCTTTACCGACGTGGGGCGGTACAACGGCGGCTTTATCCTGCTGTGGTTCCTGGTGCAGGGCGGGGCTCTGGCTCTGGCCTGCTGGTGGACGATCTCCTTTCGCAGGCTGCGCACCGGTGCCCGCGCCATGGCGGAGGGGGATCTGGAAAACCGGGTGGACACCCACAGGATGCCCCCCGACCTGCGGGAGCACGGCGAGGATCTGAACAACATCTCCATGGGCCTGTCCGCCGCCGTGGACGAGAAGATGAAGAGCGAGCGCTTCAAGGCAGAGCTGATCACCAACGTGTCCCACGACCTGAAGACCCCCCTGACCTCCATCATCAACTATGTGAACCTGCTGCGCGCCACCGACCAGACCGACCCCAAGGCGCTGGAGTATATCGACGTGCTGGACCGCAAATCCCAGCGGCTGAAAAAGCTGACGGAGGATCTGGTGGAGGCCAGCAAGGCGTCCACCGGCGTTCTGAAGGTGGAGCGGGAGAAGATCGGCATGGAGCAGCTGATCGACCAGGCCCTTGGCGAGTGGGAGGAGAAGCTGGAGGCCCAGAGCCTGTCCATCGTCAAGCTGCTGCCCGAGGGGGAGACCTGGGTATACGCCGACGGGCGGCACCTGTGGCGGGTCATCGACAACCTGCTGTCCAACTGCTCCAAATACGCCATGGAGGGCACCCGGGTCTATCTGGAGCTGACCCGGGGCAAGGGTCAGGCCGCCCTGTCGGTGAAAAATGTGAGCCGGGAGGCCATCACCGTTCCCGCCGACCGGCTGATGGAGCGCTTGGTCCGGGGGGAGGAGTCCCGGAACACCGAGGGCTCCGGTCTGGGGCTGTCCATCGCCCGCAGCCTGACGGAGCTGCAGGGGGGCACCTTCCAGCTGACCGCCGACGGCGATCTGTTCAAGGCCACCGTCACCCTGCCCCTGGCAAACTAAACGCAAAATGCCCCCCGGCGGAGTATCCGCCGGGGGGCATTGTTCGCTTATTCCACTTTGATCTGCTCCATCACCTGACCGATGGGGGCCGTCAGGATCAGGTCGGCCCGGCCGTCATAGGGGGTGGGGCTCTTGTTGATGAGCACCAGATGCCGGCCCCGGTAGTAGTCCAGCAGCCCCGCCGCCGGATACACCGCCAGGGAGGTGCCCCCCACGATCAGCAGATCGGCGCCCCGGATATCCTCCACCGCACCCCGGAGGGTGTCGGCGTTCAGCTGCTCCTCATACAGCACCACGTCGGGCTTGATGACGCCGCCGCAGGGGCAGCGGGGCACCCCCTCGCTGTGGAGGATGTCCTCCATGGAATAGGGCCTGCCGCACTTCATGCAGTAGTTGCGCAGGACGGAGCCGTGGAGCTCCCACACCCGCTGAGAGCCCGCCGCCTGGTGCAGACCGTCGATGTTCTGGGTGACCACGCTTTTCAGCCTTCCCGCCCGCTCCAGCTGGGCCAGCTTTTTGTGGGCGGCGTTAGGCTTGGCCCAGGGGCACAGCATCTTGTCCCGGTAGAAGCGGAAAAATTCCTCCGGCATTCGCTCGAAAAAAGTATGGCTCAGGATCTCCTCCGGCGGCCACCGGTACTTCTGGTTGTACAGTCCGTCCACGCTGCGGAAGTCGGGGATACCGCTCTCGGTGGACACCCCGGCCCCGCCGAAAAACACGATGGAGCGGCTGCCGTCGATCCAGCTCTGTAAGGTCTCGATCTGTTCCATCATAACGATCAGCTCCTTTGCGCCCAGTATACCACTCCCCCGCCCGCAGAAAAAGCCCCGCTGGACTTTTCTCCGTTTTTCCGCTACACTGTACAGGCAAAGGAGTTGAACCTTATGGAACCCATCATCCGGACTCTGGCCCATGAGCTGGGGGTCAGGGAAGAATATGTGAACAACGTGGTCACCCTTATTGACGAGGGGAACACCATCCCCTTCATCGCCCGCTACCGCAAGGAGCTCCACGGCAGCATGGACGACCAGCTGCTGCGGACTCTGGCCGACCGGCTGGAGTATCTGCGGGGGCTGGAGGAGCGGAAGGCCGCGGTGAAGAAGGCCGTCGGGGAACAGGGCAAGCTCACCGACGAGCTGGCCGCCGCCATTGACGCCGCTGCCACCCTGGCGGAGGTGGAGGACCTGTACCGCCCCTATAAGCAGAAGCGGCGCACCCGGGCCACCGCGGCCCGGGAAAAGGGGCTGGAGCCTCTGGCCCGGCTGCTGTTTGCTCAGGAACAGGACTGTCCCCGGCCGGAGGAGGCCGCCCGGGACTTCATCGACCCGGACAAGGGGGTTGAGACCGTTGCCGACGCCTTACAGGGGGCCCACGACATCACGGCGGAGTGGATCTCCGACGATGCGGCCATCCGCAAGGCCCTACGGGAGCACACCCTGCGGCAGGGGAAGCTGGTGTCCAAGGCCGCCACCGAGGAGGACACCGTCTACCGCCTGTACTACGATTTTCAGCAGCCGATCTCCCGGCTTCAGGGCCACCAGATCCTGGCCATGGACCGGGGCGAGCGGGAGGACAAGCTCTCCGTCACCGTACTGGAGGACCGGGAGCGGCTGCTGCCCATGGTCCGCCGGGCGGTGGTGGTGCCCGGCAGCGCGGCTATGGAGTTTGTGAAGGACGCCGCCGAGGACGCCCTGGACCGGCTCATCTGGCCCTCTCTGGAGCGGGAGATCCGCAGCTATCTCACCGAGCAGGCAGACGAGGGGGCCATCCGCAACTTCGCCCTGAACCTGCGCCCCCTGCTGATGCAGCCCCCGGTGAAGGGCATGGTGACCATGGGGCTGGACCCCGGCTACCGCATGGGCTGCAAGGTGGCGGTGGTAGACGGCACGGGCAAGGTGCTGGACACTGCGGTGGTCTACCCCACCTACGGCCAGCGGCAGAAGCTGGAGTGCATCGACAAGCTGGCCGCCCTGATCCGCAGGCACCATGTGCAGCACATCGCCATCGGCAACGGCACCGCCAGCCGTGAGACAGAACAGATGACCGTGGAGCTGCTCCGCAAGGTGGGCGGCGGCGTGTCCTATATGATCGTCAGCGAGGCCGGGGCCTCCGTCTACTCCGCCAGCAAGCTGGCGGCGGAGGAGTTCCCCCAGTTCGACGTGAACCTGCGCTCGGCGGTGTCCATCGCCCGGCGATTGCAGGACCCTCTGGCCGAGCTGGTGAAGATCGACCCCAAGGCCATCGGCGTGGGCCAATATCAGCACGATATGCCCCAGAAGCGCCTGGACGAGACCCTGAACGGCGTGGTGGAGGACTGCGTCAACGCCGTGGGGGTGGACGCCAACACCGCCTCCCCCTCCCTGCTCCAGCGGGTGTCCGGTCTGAACGGCACCACCGCCAAAAACATCGTCCTCTACCGGGAGGAGAACGGCCCCTTCACCGCCCGTACCCAGCTGAAAAAGGTGTCCAAGCTGGGGCCCAAGGCCTTTGAGCAGTGCGCCGGCTTCCTGCGCATTCCGGAGAGCAGGTCCGTGCTGGACAACACCGGCGTCCACCCGGAGAGCTATAAGGCCGCCGAGGCCCTGCTGACCCGGTGCGGCTACACTCTGGCCGATGTGAAGGCCGGGGCCATCGCCGGACTGAAAGATAAGGCGGAGGCCATTGGCTACGCCGAACTGGCCCAGAGCTGTGGTGCTGGGGCCCCTACCCTGGCGGACATCGTCAAGGAGCTGATGAAACCCGGCCGGGACCCCCGGGACGAGCTGCCGCCCCCCATCCTGCGCACCGACGTGATGGAGGCCAAGGATCTCAAGCCGGGCATGGAGCTGAAGGGCACCGTGCGCAATGTGATCGACTTCGGCGTGTTCGTAGACATCGGCGTCCACCAGGACGGGCTGGTGCACATCTCCAAGCTGCCCCGGCGGGTGCGCCACCCCTCTGAGCTGCTGTCCGTGGGGGACGTGGTCACCGTCTGGGTGGTGGAGGTGGACGAGAAACGGGGGCGCATCTCCCTGACCATGGTGCCGCCGGCCGGGAAGTAAGCCCTTGCGCTCCGCCCCCGGCGGGACTATAATGGGGGTATAAAAAGAAATAAGGAGGCCGTTTTCATGTCTCATACCGTCGAGCTGCTGTCCGTGGGCACCGAGCTGCTGCTGGGCAACATCGCCAACACCGACGCGCAGATGCTGTCCCAGGGGCTGTCCGCCCTTGGGCTGAACGTATACTACCACACCGTGGTGGGGGACAACCCCCAGCGGGCCCGCGAGGCCGTGGCCATTGCCAAAAAGCGGGCGGACATCATCATCACCACCGGCGGCCTTGGCCCCACCTGCGACGATCTGACCAAGAACGTCCTGGCCGACGCCTTCGGCAAAAAGCTGGTGTTCCATGAGGAATCCGCCCAGCGCATCCGCGCCTACTTTGCCCGCACCGGCCGGAAGATGACGGACAACAACCTGCAGCAGGCCATGCTGCCCGAGGGCTGCACCGTGCTGGACAACGACTGGGGCACCGCCCCGGGCTGCGCCTTCGAGGCGGAGGGCGTCCACGTCATCATGCTGCCCGGTCCCCCCAGCGAGTGCCGCCCCATGTTCTACGAGCGGGCGGTGCCCTATCTGGCCCGCTTCTCCGAGGGGGTCATCGCCTCCCACACCCTGAAGCTGTTCGGCATCGGCGAGTCCGCCATGGAGGCCCAGCTGCGGGAGCAGATGAACGCCATGACCAACCCCACTCTGGCCCCCTACGCCAAGGAGGGAGAGTGCGAGCTGCGGGTGACCGCCAAGGCGGCCACCATGGAGCAGGCTCAGGCCCTGCTGCTGCCCGCGGTGGAGCAGCTGAAAGGGCACTTCGGCCCCCTGGTCTACGGGGTGGACGTGGCCTCTCTGGAGGAGGTGGTCTTCGCCGGACTGAAGGAGAAGGGCCTGACCCTGGGCACGGCGGAGAGCTGCACCGGCGGTCTGGTGGCCAAGCGCTTTACCGATCTGCCCGGCTCCTCTCAGGTGTTCAAGGGGGGCATCGTGGCCTATACCAACGAGATCAAGGAGAAGGTGCTGGGCGTCTCCCCCGCCGTGCTGGCGGAGCACAGCGCCGTCTCCCCCGAAGTGGCCCTGGCCATGGCGGAGGGCGCCCGGAGGCTGCTGGGCTGTGACATCGCCCTGTCTACCACCGGCGTGGCCGGACCGGACAGGGACGACCGGGGCCACGAGATCGGCACCATGTTCGTGGCCATCGCCACCCCCGAGGGCAGCCACGTCCGGGCCCTGAA
>CAKUHV010000037.1 GCA_934659445.1 uncultured Oscillospiraceae bacterium
GGTGGCGCCGAACACGCCGCAGGTGCCGGTGGGATGGAAGCCCTGATAATAGGTCTGGCCCTCGAAGGCCTCGCCCAAACGGATGGTGATCTCAGAGCCGTAGGCAAAAGCAGTCAGAACATCCTTGCCGCTGCAGCCGTACTTCTCGGCCAGCGCCAGGATGGCGGGGAACACGACCACGGAGGAATGCTGTGTGCCGTAACGGTGATCGTCGTCCATATCAAAGGCGTGACCGAAGGTGCCGTTGATCAGAGCGGCCATCTGGGGAGTGGTCTTGTAGTTGCAGCCGATGGCGGTGGAGACGGGCTCGCCGTCGCCCAGCTCACGCACAGCCCTCAGGCAGGCCAGGCTGGAGTCCACATGGCGGGAGGCAATGATGTTGCCCAGCAGATCCATGATGAACATTTTGGAGTTGTTTACAACGCGCTCGGGCAGATCCTCGAACTTCAGGTCGGCGCCGATCTGCGCAATCTGCTGAGAAAGGGACAGTTTCTTTTCCATAACGCAATTCCTCTCTTGATAGTGAATTTGGAAGAGGTCTTCCACTGCCCTTTCTTAAAGCAAATGGTATGCCAGTTTTCGCCGTTTCCGTATTCCGCGTTTTTCTTGTCGCTCCGTCCAAATCGCCCCGCTTCTTTTTGTGCAGTTATTACAGTATTTTTCTCTGTCCGTTGGGATTCGCCCCTCCCGGTACCACATCTGCTGCACTTTTTCTGTTCTAAGCGTTTCTATTTGAAACATAGTTTAAATTCATGTTGCATATTGAAACGTTTCATGATAAACTGCAAAAAGGTATGATGGTTCTTTTCATTTATTTTAACAGCTACCTTCTCAGTTTTCTATCTCTTATTAGGTAAAATTTTTATGTGCATTTTCACCTGTCCGTGCTGGGCTGCCACCCTGTTCACAACATTTGAACCCGCTCGGATCCGAAAGGAGTTCACGCCATGCGCTGTAAGATCGGCATCGTTAGCATCGGTATGCTCAGTCAGGAGCTGACTCAGGCCGTCAATGGCCTGAGTCTTGATGCGGACTTCATTTTTTCAGAGACCCTGATGACCGAGGGGATGCGTCTGCCCCACGCACTGGAGGATGCCGACGTTCTGATCTCCAGCGGATACAACAGTAAGCTGCTGAAGGAGGTCACCGACAAGCCCATCGTCAACATCGAGCCCAGTCTGTACGACATTCTCTCCGCCTACAGCGAAGCCATCACTTATGAAAAGGCCCATCCGGTCATTGTTTTCCCCATCAAGGAGTATACCGACCTGACTGAGCGCATCAGGAACCTGCTGGCTGTGCCCATCGTGATCGACGTGTACCATGATGTGATGGAGTTGCCCCGGCTGCTGCAGAAGCACTGGGACAAGGGCTGCCGCTGCATCATCGGCAGCGGTCTGGTGTGCAACGAGGCCCAGCTAATCGGGATGCACACCGTATTTCTTTACCCCCGTGAGTCCCTCCAGTCCTATATTCAAATGGCCTATGACAGTGCTGCGGCGCTGCGGGCCAAGTCTCAGGAGAACAAGCTGCTGGATCTGGCCCTGAACAACGCCCGGAACGCCATCCTGTTCACCGACGAGCACGGCACTATCCTCATCTGTAATCAGAACGCCCAGCAGCTTTTTCTGGACAAGATCCATGACCACCTGACCCGGCACAGCATTTCCGAGCTGCTGGACGCCACGCTGGTCCGGCAGCTGTATCAGGACCACATTCCCGTGAGAAACGTGATCCTCAACCTGACAAACGGTCAGTATATCCTGTCCGGCTTTCCCATTTATCTGCGGAAAAACGTCACCAACGTCATGTTGACACTGGACAACGTTGAGTGGATTCAGAAGAAGGAGCTGCACATCCGCCAGGCGATGAACGAAAAGGGCTTTACCGCAAAGCACCATTTTTCCGACATGGTGTCCCGCAACGAGGAGTTTAACGTGCTGGTGCAGTCCGCCAAACGCTTTGCCCGGCACGAGGACAATGTGCTGATCTTCGGCAGCACCGGTACCGGCAAGGAGGTCCTGGCCCAGTCCATCCACAACCACTCCTCCCGTGCACAGAACCCCTTTGTTGCCGTCAACTGCTCCTCCATTACAGAGTCTCTGCTGGAGAGCGAACTGTTCGGTTATGACGAGGGTGCCTTTACCGGCGCGAAAAAAGGAGGAAAGCTGGGGTATTTTGAGATGGCCCACACGGGAACCATCTTTCTGGATGAGATCAGCGAACTGAGTCTGCCCATGCAATCAAAGCTGCTGCGCGCCATTCAGGAGCGGCAGATCATCCGCGTGGGCGGCAACCGCGTGATCCACTTCGACGCCCGGATCATCGCCGCCTCCAACCGGGATCTCTGGAAGATGGCCTGCGAGCACAAGTTTCGCGAGGACCTGTATTACCGTCTGGCCGTGCTGGAACTGAATCTGCCCGCTCTGAAGGACCGCAGAGAGGACATCTATCCCCTGTTCCTCAAGTTCATGCTGCGGCTGAATCCCGAGCTGAACATCCGCTTTCAGGCCCACGAGCGGCAAGTCGATGCGTTGCTGTGCCGCTACTCCTGGCCCGGCAACATCCGGGAACTAGAAAACTTCTGTCACATGATCGCCGTCACCGTCAGCGCAGCCGACTCCACCGAGGCTGTTCTCGACGCCCTCTGTCAGGAGACCAATCGGCGGATCGCCCGCACCGGCAGCGCACAGACCGCCGCTCCGGCTCCCCGGGCCGTTCCGCCGGATCGGCTGCCAACCGAACGGGAGCGCATCTGCCGCGCCCTTGCCCAGGCGGAGGGCAACTGCACTCGGGCCGCCGTACTGCTGGGCATCAGCCGCACTACCCTCTGGAGAAAAATGAAGGCCATGGGCATCCCCGCCGACGGCGGAACGCCCACAGCCTAAAAAGCCGCCGCCCGCACAGGGCGGCGCAGGAGACAAATATGTAAAAAGCCACTCTGCCTCTTACGAAGCAGAGTGGCTTTTTGCAGGAAAAACGGCATTGCGGCCTTTTCACAGCCTCACATCCAGAACCGCCCGGCCAGACAGCCGCAGGCGATGGACACCGCGCCCTGAAGGATCAGGAAGACGCCTGTCAGCACCGACAGAGTGACTGCGGCGGCCATGGGGTCCATAAAGGAGGTGAACCCGGCCACCGCCATCAGCAGGCCCAGAGCGGTGATCCAGCCCCAGCCCCGCATTCCAAAGCGGCGCAGGTCAAAGGAATTGACGAACTTGGTGATGCCGGAGAACAGCAGCCACATGCCCATGATATAGGGCAGGGTCATCATGGTGAACAGCTGGTTGCACAGCAGGAAGACGGACATGAGCACCGTCAGGATCCCGTCCACCAGGAACCACCCGGCCCCGTAGATGCTGCCCCCCGCCGTGGCGAAGATCACGATGTCTACCACGCCGGCAAACAGCATGGACAGGCCCAGCAGAATAGACAGGCCGCCCAAGGCGGCTGCCGGCCGGGTCATGCAGGAGACGCCGGCCACGATCAGCAGCACCCCTGCCAACACCCAAAGCACACGGGAAACAGTTTTACTCATAAGTCGTACCTCCTGGATCGACCGGCGGCCGTGCCGCCGTCTTCTTCTCTTTTTCAACGGCCCGTCCCACAGGGGCCGGGCCGTTGGGTCGCGGTCTGTTCTGCGTCCTTACTGAATGGCGATGGTGGTGTTGTCAGGCAGCTGCTTTGCCTCTGCCTTGGGCACGGACAGCCTCAGGATGCCGTCCTCAAAGCTGGCCTTCACATCGGCGGGCTTTACGTCCTCGCCCACATAGAAGCTGCGGCTGACGGAGCCGGCGTACCGCTCCTGACGGATGTAGCGGCCCTTCTTGTCCTGCTCGTCCTTGTCCAGCCCCTTGGCGGCGCTGATGGTCAGGCAGCCGTCCTGCAGCTGGATGTCCACCTCGTCCTTCTTGAAGCCAGGCAGGTCGATGTCGATCTCATAGCCGCCGTCCAGCTCGCGCACGTCGGTCTTCATCAGGTTCCTGGCGTGCTTGCCGTACAGGGGGTTACGCTCGCTGGTCATCATAGCAAAGGGGTCATTGAAGAATTCATCAAACAGGTTTTCACCGAAAATGCTGGGTAACATATAACTTCCTCCATTCAACTCCCGCCCCTTCGGGGCGGAGACGGTCAACAGTTTGTTTCGACCTCCGGTCGGGAGCCTCTCGGTCCCTCTCCCTAAGATCACGTTCATTATAACGCAGTTTTTAGCACTGTCAACAGGTGAGTGCTAATATTAACAAAAGAACTACAGTTCGTTCACATTTTATTCGATTTTTCGTCGTTCGGCTCCCGCCCGTTTATTCTCAACGGTTTTGCCCGATTTTCCCCTGGTTTTCCCATTAAAAAGCCCCGGCAGCTGTTCAAAGAACAGCCGCCGGGGCTTGGCACTCTGTATCACTCTTTGCCGGTCTCTCCGTTTTTTCCGGGCAGGTCGCCCACGCCGTTGAGCACCAGACTGGGGCGATAGGGGAAGCGCTTGATGGCCGCCCGCTCGGTCACGCCGGACAGCACCAGAATGGTGGACAGGCCGGTCTCGATACCGGCGACGATGTCGGTATCCATGCGGTCGCCGATCATCACCGCGTCCTCCGAGTGAACGCCCAGGATCCGCAGGCCGGTGCGCATCATCAGGGGGTTGGGCTTGCCCACAAAATAGGCCGTCTGGCCGGTGGCCATCTCAATGGGAGAGATCATGGCCCGGCAGGCGGGGATCAGGCCGTCCTCCGCAGGACCGGTAACGTCGCTGTTGGTGCCGATGAGCTTGGCCCCCTTCAGCACCAGCCGCACCGCCTTCAGGATATTCTCGTAGTTATAAGTATTGCCCTCGCCGATGACCACGTAGTCGGGGTCGATGTCGTTCATGGTGATGCCCGCATCGTGCAGGGCCATAATAAGGCCCGCACCGCCGATCACATAGGCGCTGCACCCCGGGGCCTGGGAGCTGATGAACCGGGCGGTGGCCAGAGCGCTGGTATAGAAGTGGCCCTCGTCCACCTCCAGCCCCATGCGCTTGAGCTTCTGCTGCAGCTCCTTGGGGGAGCGCTCGGAGGAGTTGGTCAAAAACAGGAAATTTTTCTTCTCGGCATACAGCCAGTCCACGAACTCCTTTACGCCGGGCAGAAGACGGTTGCCGTGGTAGATCACGCCGTCCATGTCGCAGATAAAGCCCCGTTTCTTCCGCAGCTCCTCCAGTATCTTTTGATCCTCCATACTATGGACCTCGCTTTCCCTTTGATCGTCCGGTCCCGCCACAGGCGCCGGCTTTTTCCTTCTTTAGTTTCTCCATTTTTCCCGTTTTGTCAAGGCGCAAATTGCACAGTCTCCGTTCCGATTCCATAAAACCGGACTTTTCCGGTCATACCGGCAGCCAGACCCGGACAGTGGTGCCCTCCCCCGGGCGGCTGGTCAGGGAGATGGAGCCGCCGTGGTACTGCACGGCGTGCTTGACGATGGACAGGCCCAGTCCGGTGCCGCCGCTGGCCTTGGAGTGGCTCTTGTCCACCCGGTAGAACCGCTCGAACACCCGGCTCTGCTGCTCCGGCGGGATGCCGATGCCCGTGTCCGTCACGGTGACGCAGGCGTTTCTCCCGTCATCAGAGACGGTCATTTTCACGCTGCCGCCGTCCACGTTGTACTTCACGGCGTTGTCGCACAGGTTGTAGATCACCTCATACAGCAGCTGGCGCACCCCGTTGACCACGGCGGGCTGCCCCTCCACGGTCAGGGTGATCCCCCGGGCCGCGGCCGCGGCGTTCAGCTGCTCCGCCGCCCGGCGGGCCACCTCCAGCAGGTCCACATCCTCCCGGGGCATCTCCGCCCCCTCGTCCAGCTGGGACAGGCGGATGATATCCCCGATCAGGGCCACCATGCGCTGGGCCTCGCTGCGGATGTGGCCCACGAAGCGGGGCATGTCCTCCGGCTTTACCAGACCGTTTTCGAGCAGCTCCGCGCTGCCGATAATGCCCTGAAGGGGGGTCTTCAGCTCGTGGGACACGTTGGCGGTAAACTCCCGGCGCAGGCGCTCGCCGCCCTCCCGCTCCGTAATGTCGAAGGCCAAGACCACCGCCCCCAGCACATCCCCCTGGGAGTCGATGCGGGTAATGTCAAATTGATAGGTCTTCTCCCCCCGGTGGGCGCGGATTTCACTGCGGCCCTGCTCCATGGCGCGGCGGATGGCCTCGCTCATCTCATGGGAGCGGTCCACGGTGAGGAAATCCTGCCCCACGCAGCTCTCGTCCGCGGCAAACAGCTTTCGCGCGGCGGGATTCAGGCTGAGGACCCGGCCGCCGTTGTCCAGCAGCACAAGGCCCTCCCCCATGCTGGCAGTGATCTGCTCAAACTCGTCGGTGCGGCGGCGCAGCTGCTTCACCTGCTCGGTGATCTGCCGGTTCTGCCGGTTGATGCGGTTGAGCAGGGGGGACAGCTCCTCATAGGCGTCGCTGTCCAGGGGGTGCTCCAGATCCAGACTGTTCAGGGGCTCTACGATCCGTCTGGACAGGCGGCGGGCCAGCAGGGCGGACAGCACCAGGGCCGCGATGGCCACCAGCAGGATGGGCTGGAACATGCCCAGGGCCAGCACCCCCGCCGTGGCCCGGCTGACGGAGATACGCAGCACCGTACCGTCGCTCAGGCGTTTGGCGCAGTATACCGTCTGCCGCAGCAGGGTAGAGGAGTAGCGGATGCTCTCCCCCTCCCCCTGGGTCAGGGCCTGCTGCACCTCTGTCCGGTCGCCGTGGTTCTCCATGCTCTCGCCGTCGGCCCGGGTGTCGTACAGCACGGTGCCGTCCCCGGCGATCCAGGTCAGGCGGAAGCGGTCGGAGGACACCTGCCGCAGATAGTCCGCGCCGCTGTCCTCCACCGAGACGGCGGCCAGAGACAGCTCGTCCCGCAACTGATTTTCCTGCACGCCGCCGAAGTATCCGTACAGACTGGCCATGATGACCAGCAGGCTGGCCAGCAGCACCGCCCCGGCCACCGCCATGATCGCGCGGAATATCTTCCTGTTCATCCATCCGCCTCCATGCGGTAGCCCACATTGCGCACGGTCTGGATGTGCTCGCCGTAGGGCCCCAACTTCTGCCGCAGGGTGCGGATGTGCATATCCACGGTGCGGGTCTCGCCGCAGTAGTCCATGCCCCACACCTGCTCCATCAGCTGGTCCCGGGTGAAGGCCACCCCGGGCCGGGACAGGAACAGGCGCAGCAGCTCATACTCCTTATAGGTCAGGTTCACCCGCTGGTCGTCCACCGTCACGGTGTGCTCGTCCAGGTTGAGCTCCAGCCCGCCGGCGCGCAGCCGGTGCTCCGGCTTCTGCATTTGGCAGCGGCGCAGCACGGCCTTGACGCAGGACACCAACTCCATCACACCGAAGGGCTTGGTCAGGTAGTAGTCCGCCCCCAGATCCAGTCCCTGGATCTTGTCATACTCCGTGCCCTTGGCTGTGGCCATAACTACGGGGATGGCCTTCAGTTCCGCTGTCCCGCGCATCCGCCGCAGCAGCTCCACGCCGTCCACTCCGGGCAGCATCACATCCAGCACCACCAGCTCCGGCTTCTCCTTCTCTCCGGTCAGCGCCGTCCAGAAGGCGCCGCCGTCCTCGAACCCCCGGGCCTGAAAGCCCGTAGACTGAAGGGCGTATACCTCAATGTCCCGGATGCTGGCGTCATCCTCTACGCACCAGATCATGGTCACTCCTCCTTATGCACCCCGGTGACAGAGAAGGTTACCCACTGGGCGATGTTCACCGCGTGGTCGCCGATGCGCTCGAGATACTTGGCGATCATCAGCAGGTCCAGAGCGTACTCCCCCTCCTCCGGACTGCGGGCGATGCGGCCGATCAGCTGATCCTTCACCTGGTCGAAAAAGCCGTCCACGATGTCGTCGTCGGCCACCACCTTCTCCGCAAGGGCCAGGTCGTGCTTCACATAGGCGTCCACGCTCCCGGTGACCATCTGAATGGTGGCCCGGGCCATCTCCTTCAGAAGGGCGTCGTTCTCCGCGCTGTGGCCCACCACAAAGGGGACGATCTCTGCGATGTCCTCCGCCTGGTCGCCGATGCGCTCCATGTCCGTGATCATCTTCAGGGCGGCGGAGATCTGCCGCAGATCCCGGGCCACAGGCTGCTGCTGCAGCAGCAGGCGCAGGCACATAGCCTCGATGTCCCGCTCCTTCTGGTCGATCTCTCCGTCCAGGGGGGCCACCTTTTTGGCCAGGGCGGCATCCCCCTCGGTCAGCGCCTGGCTGGCCAGGGCGATGACCTCCTCGCACAGGGCGCCCATCTCGATCATCTCTCTGTTCAGCTGGGACAGCTGTTCGTCAAACCGGCTTCTCATTTATCCGAACCTCCCCGTGATGTAATCCTCGGTACGCTTGTCCGTGGGCTGGGAGAACAGCTGCTCCGTGCTGCCGTACTCCACCAGCTCCCCCAGCAGGAAGAAGGCCGTGTTGTCGGAGATCCGCACCGCCTGCTGCATATTGTGGGTGACGATGACGATGGTGTACTTCTCCTTCAGTTCCACCGCCAGCTCCTCGATTTTAGAGGTAGAGATGGGGTCCAGGGCGCTGGTGGGCTCGTCCATCAGCAGGACATCGGGCTCCACTGCCAAAGCCCGGGCAATACACAGCCGCTGCTGCTGGCCGCCGGACAGGCCCAGGGCGTTTTTCTTCAGCCGGTCCTTCACCTCGTCCCAGATGGCCGCCCCCCGGAGAGAGCGCTCCACAATGTCATCCAGTTTGGCCTTGTTCCGCACTCCGTGGGTGCGGGGGCCGTAGGCGATGTTGTCGTAGATGCTCATGGGAAAGGGGTTGGGCTTCTGGAACACCATACCGATCTGGCGGCGCAGCTGGCTCACGTCCACAGACGGGTCGAAGATGTCCATACCCTTATATTTCACGCTGCCGGTGATCTTCACGTCGGGGATCAGGTCGTTCATGCGGTTCAGAGTCTTCAAAAAGGTGGACTTGCCACAGCCCGAGGGGCCGATCAGGGCCGTGATGCTCTTTTCGGGGATGTCGATGCTGATGTTATGCAGGGCCTGATGGCTCCCATACCACAGGCACATATCTTCCACGGAAATGATGCCGCTCATAGGGCGTTCCTCTCCTTCAATACGTCTTCAAAGGCCAGCCCGTACCAGTGGGCGGGCTGCCGCTGAGCTGTTTTTTCCACGCAGGCGTTGCAGAACTCCGCCGCCCGCTCCAGTGCCGCCGGGGCGTCTTTCCCCGACAGCAGCGCCCCGCACAGGGCGGAGGCGAACACGTCCCCCGTGCCGTGGAGGGTCTGGGGCACTCGGGGGTAGCGGACGGCCAGCTCCTCCTCCCCCAGCCGGGCCAGATAGCCGATCTCCCGCCCCCGGTGTACGCCGGTGACGATGATGTTCTCCACCCCCAGCTGCTCCCTCAGGGCGTCCAGCAGCTCCTCCGCCGGGGCGTCCATAGGCAGGCCGGTGAGCAGGGCGGCCTCGGTGCGGTTGGGGGTGATCACGTGGGCCATGCGGCACAGCTGCCGCATTTTCTCCACCTGTTCCGGACCGAAGCAGCCATACAGCGCCCCGTTATCACCCAAAACCGGGTCTACCAGAATCAGGGTATCGTCCTTTGCAAACCGCTCAATAAAGCGCCGGGCAAAGTCGATCTGCGCCCCGTTGGCAAAAAATCCGGTGTAGATGCAGTCAAATTCCAGCCCCAGTGTCTCCCACTGGGCGGAAAACTCCTCCATCTCCCGGGTAAAATCCCGCATAATATACCCCGGAAAGGCCGTCTGTGCAGACAGCACCGCCGTGGGCAGAGGAACAGCCTCCACGCCCCAGGCAGACACCACAGGGACAGCCACCGTCAGGGAGCACTTGCCAAAGCAAGACAGGTCATTCAACAGAGCCGCACGCTTCATTCCAGAGCCGTTGACAGGGTTCATAACTCTTTTCTCCTCTTAAAATACCAGCCCACCAGACCGGCGGCCAGATTGATGATCAGGGTGAGGGCCATCAGGATGGCGGCGATGGCAAAAGCTACCTCAAACTCCCCCTGTTCCTTGGCGTAGACATACAGAGCCACAGTAAGGGTAGCGCCGGGGCGGTGCAGGCCCACAAAGTAGTTGTTGACCGCGTGGGCGAAGCCGGCAGTGAACAGCAGGGCGGCGGACTCGCCCAAGATCCGACCCACGGCCAGAATGCAGCCGGTGAGGATGCCGTCTACGCTGTTGGGCAGCACCGCCGTGCGGATCACCCGCCACTTGCCCGCCCCCAGGCCGAAGGCTCCCTCCCGATAGCTCTTGGGGACGGTCTTCAAACTCTCCTGGGTGGTGCGCATGATGGTGGGCAGGTTCATGATCACCAGGGTGAAGGCGCCCGCCTGAAGGGAGGTCTGCATCCCGAGAAACTCGCAGAAGAACAGCATACCCACCAGGCCGTAGATAATGGAGGGGATACCGGATAGAGTCTCCGCCGCATACTCGATGATGCCCACCATTTTCCGGTTGGAGGCGTACTCCGTCAGATAGATGGCGGCCCCCACGCCCAGGGGCAGTACCAGAAGCAGGGTATAGATCACGATGTAAAGTGTATTCAGAATATCGGGCAGAATGCCGATGGTGTCGCTGAGGTAGCTGGGGGAGGTGGACAGCAGCTGCCAGGTGATGTTGGGCACGCCTTTATACAGCACATAGCCCAGCATAAAGATCACCAGAGCGCAGGTCAGCCCCGCGGCCAGCAGCATCAGGCTCTTCATCGCCAGGCCGTAGGCCCGGCGGCGTACCGATGTGTTTTTCATCCTCAGCCCTCCTTATCCCGCTTCAGGAAGAAGTTCAGGGTGGCGTTGATGAGCATGATAAACAGGAACAGCACCAGAGCGATGGAGAACAGGGCCTGCCGCTGCAGGCCGCTGGAGTAGCTCATCTCGCTGGCCACAGCGGTGGTCAGGAACCGCACGCTTTGGAACAGCTCCGGCATGTTGGGCACGTTGCCGGACACCATCATCACGGCCATGGCCTCACCGATGGCCCGGCCCACCCCCAGCACCACCGAGGCGGCGATGCCGCTTTTGGCCGCGGGGACGGACACCCAGAACCAGGTCTCTACCGGAGTGGCCCCCAGGGCCAGAGAGGCGTCCTCATACTCCTTGGGCACCGCCTCCAGGGCGGTGACAGACACCTTGATGATGCTGGGCAGGATCATCACCGCCAGCACCACGATGGCGGCCAGCAGGCTGGCCCCGTCGGGCACATGGAACAGCTTTCGGATGCCGGGCACCAGCACCAGCATACTCACCAGGCCGTATACCACCGAGGGGATGCCGGCCAGCAGGCTCACCGCCCCGCCCACTACGGCCTTCACGCACCCCGGAGCCATTTTGGCCAGAAATACGGCCGTCAAAAAGCCGATGGGCACCCCCACCAGAATGGCCCCCGCCGTGCCGTATACGCTGGTCAGGATAAAGGGCAGGATGCCATATTGTGCGCCGGTGGTGGAGTTGGTGGAGTCCCACACCTTGCCGAACAGAAAATCCGTCAGGCCGATCTTCCCGATGGCGGGCAGACCGGACAGCACCAGATATACTGTGATCAGCAGGACACAGGCCACGGTGATCAGCCCCAGTATAAGAAATATACCATGGATCGCCGTCTCAAGCAAATTCTTTTCAGAGGTCGAAGTTTTCATCGTCTGCTCTCCCGTTCAGTTAGGGCGAAAAGCCCCTTGCGGTGCAAGGGGCCTTCCGGTCTGCTTTTCAGTTACGCGACAGGCACCGCGTCGGCCTTGGAGATGATCTGGGCTGCGTCGGCAGAGGTGGCGTAGTCGAAGAACAGCTGGGCGGCGGTGGACAGCTCGGTACCCTCCTTGGTGACCAGAACGAAGGGGCGCTGGATCACATAGCTGCCGTCCTTCACGGTCTCCTCGCTGGGGGTCACGCCGCCCACGGTCAGGGTCTTGACCTTGTCGGACACGGCGGCCAGAGAGGCATAGCCGATGGCGTTGGGGTTCTGGGAGACGGTGGTGATCACGTCGCCGGTGGAGGTCAGCTCCTGCCGGTACTGGCAGGCGTCCTTGGTTCCGGTGATGGACTCAAAGCCGTCCCGGGTGCCGCTGCCGGCCTCGCGGCCGATGAGGACGATCTCGGCGTCATTGCCGCCCACGTCCTTCCAGTTGGTGATCTCGCCGGTGTATATCTTGGCGATGGTCTCCACGTCCAGGTTGGCCACAGGGTTTTCGGGGCTGACGATGATGGCGATGCCGTCCAGAGCCACGGTGGTCTCCTTCAGGCCGGAGGATTTCTCGTCATCCTTCAGGGCGCGGCTGGACAAGCCGATGTCGCAGCGGCCCTCGCTGACGGCCTGGATGCCGGAGCCGGAGCCGGTGGGGTTGTAGGTAACGGTGATGTCCTTGTTGGCGTTCATGAAGGACTCACCCAGAGCGCCGATGACCTTCTCCATGGAGGTGGAGCCATCGGTGGCCACAGAGCCGGTGACCTCGGTATCAGAGGATGCGGCGGGCTGACTGGCAGAGCCGGAAGCGGAGCCGCCGGGCTGGTCGCTGGACTTCTGGCAGCCAGCCAGCAGGGACACAGCGCAGGCAAGAGCCAGCGTCAGCGAAAGAAGCTTTTTCATATTGCAGGATCTCCTTTTTCAATTGTCCGGCGTTTCTTCCATCTTCTGGATGGCGCCGGAATTTTTTTGATGTCTTTTTGCTGTTTACATTGCATAGAATACCGTCCTGTTGTAAAATGGAAAAGCCGAATGATGTAAAATCTGTGTCAAATATCCTCCGTCCCTTCCGCTGACAAAAAGCCGGTCTGCGGCTGGAAAACGTCCCCGCCTTCCGTGTATTCCTACGAAAAGCATTTTCCCCCGTTGACTTTCCGAAAAAAAGCATTATATTGTATGGGTCTGTCAGAGAAGCTCTGCCGCCCGCGTCGTTTCCGGGCGGCTCAACCTGTCTTAAAGCGCATTTCTTCCCTTTAATAATTGCTTGTTCAGAAAGGATACCGTCATGGCACATAAGTCAAAGCAATATGAGATGGACATGTGCAGCGGCTCGCTGGCGGGAAAGCTCCTGCTGTTCGCCCTGCCGCTGATGCTCTCCTCCCTGCTTCAGCTGCTGTTCAATGCCGCCGACGTCATCGTGGTGGGCCGATATGCCGCCATGCCCACCCAGGCCGTGGCCGCCGTGGGCTCCAACGGGGCGCTGATCAACCTGACCATCAACCTGTTCATGGGCATCTCCGTGGGCGCCAACGTGGTGGTGGCCCAGGATCTGGGAGCCGGCCAGACCGAGCGGGTGGGCCGCAGCGTCGAAACGGCCATCGCCCTGGCTCTGGCCAGCGGCGTCGCCCTTGCGGTGTTCGGCGTGGTCTGCGTGCGGCAGCTGCTGGAGTGGATGTCCTGCCCGGCAGACGTGATCGACCTGTCCACCCAGTACATGCGGATTTACTTCGTGGGTATGCCCGGCAACCTGATATACAACTTCGGCGCAGCCCTGCTGCGGGCCAAGGGGGATACTCAGCGCCCCCTGCGCTACCTCACCGCCGCCGGGGTGGTCAATGTGATCCTGAACCTGGCTCTGGTCATCGGTCTGCATCTGGACGTGGCCGGCGTGGCCATCGCCACAGTGGTGTCCCAGTACATTTCCGCCGCACTGGTGGTGCGGTGCCTGACGATGGAGACCGGCCCCCTCCGTCTGGACCTGCGGCAGCTGCGTATAGAGAAGGCCGCCCTGATGCGGATGATGCGCATCGGCGTGCCCGCCGGGTTCCAGGGCACCCTGTTCTCCATCTCCAACGTGATCATCCAGAGCGCCCTGAACTCCTTTAACAACTCCGCCCTTATCGCCGGGGCCTCCGCCTCCGCCAGCATCGAGATGTTCGTCTACTCCAGCGACAACGCCATCAGTCAGGCCGCCCTGACCTTCGTCAGCCAGAACTACGGCGCGGGCAAGTGCCGGCGGGTAGACCGCGCCGTCGTGCTGTGCACCGTCTATATGGTGGTGTTCCAGCTGGTCTTCGGTAATCTGGCCTACTTCTTCGGCGCACCTTTGGCCGGACTGTATGTGCCCGGCCAGGAGGAGGCCATCTCCTTCGCCGTGGCCCGCATGGTC
>CAKUHV010000038.1 GCA_934659445.1 uncultured Oscillospiraceae bacterium
TGAAGATGGAATAGCCGCCGTGCTCCATGGCCACGTTGTGGATCAGCTCCTGGATCAGCACGGTCTTGCCCACGCCTGCGCCGCCGAACAGACCGATCTTGCCCCCCTTGGGGTAGGGCTCGATCAGGTCGATGACCTTGATGCCCGTCTCCAGGATCTCGGCTGTGGGGCGTTGGTCGGCAAAGGCGGGGGGCTTGCGGTGGATCTCCCACCGGGGGGTGTCCGCGGGGACGGGGACCTCGCCGTCAATGGCGTCCCCCAGCACATTGAACAGGCGGCCCAGAGTGGCCCTGCCCACAGGCACGGTGATGCCGCGGCCGACGGCGGTGACCTCCATGCCCCGGCGCAGCCCCTCGCTGCCTGCCATCATCACGCAGCGGACCACCCGGCCCTCCAGATGCTGCTCCACCTCCATGGTCAGGGGCCTGCCGTCCAGCTGGACGGTAAGGGCCTCGTTGATACAGGGCAGAGGGCCCTGAGAAAACTCCACGTCGATCACAGGGCCGGAGACCCCGGTAATGATCCCATGGTTCATGTGATCTCACCTTCCTTTTTGGTGCGCTTTTTCTGTTGCGCTCTGGCCCGGGCCCCGGCGGAGACCTCGGTGATCTCCTGGGTGATGGCGGACTGACGGGCGCGGTTGTACTCCAGGGACAGCTGATCCAGCAGCTGCTGGGCGTTGCGGTTAGCGGAGTCCATGGCCGCCATGCGGGCGCTCTGCTCGCTGCAGAAGCTGTCCACCAGCGCGCTGTAGATAAAGCCGGACACATAGCTGCTCACCACGTGGTCCAGCACCTGGGACACGGTGGGGGAGAACTCGAAGGGACGCAGAACGGCCCGCTCCGCGTCCGGCGTGCCGAACTGACGGCGGTGCAGGGGCAGCAGTCGGGTCACCTTCACCGACTCCTCCAGACCGTTTTTCAGATCGGTATAGATCACGATGATCTTGCTCAGCCGTCCGGCATCATAGCCCTCCAGCAGGGCGGAGCCGATCTCGCGGGCCCGGTGAAGGGTGGGGTTCTGGGCGGTGTAAAGAAAGCTGCTCTTGATGGGAATGCGCTTCTGCTGGAACCAGTGGCGGCCGTACTCGCCCACCACATACAGCTTTACGTCCGGGTGCTGCTCCATCATGGCCTGGGCCCGGCGGATGACGTTCTGGTTGTACGCCCCGGCAAGGCCCTTGTCGGCGGTGATCACAAGCAGGCCGTAAGTGCCCTGATCCAGATCGGCGGCGTCCTCCGGAGAGAAGTAGCGGCTGTCCACGTTTTCGTCCACGCGGAAAATGCGCTTGATCTCCGTGCGCAGGGCGTTGAAATAGGGGCGGGTGCGCTCCAACTCCTCTTTGGCCCGGCGCAGCTTGGCCTGAGAGATCAGGTACATGGCGCGGGTGATCTTCTGTGTCTCCCGCACGCTGGCGATGCGGCGGCGGATCTCGCTGGTGCTTGCCATCAGATCACCGCCCGCTGCCGCTCTGGAACCGCTCCAGAGTTTGTCCGGCCTGAGACAGGATCTGCGTCCGGTCGTCCTGCGTCAGGGCCAGCCCCTGCTCCAGACGGTCCATCAGGGGGGCGCACTGCTGCGCGAAGGCGGCCAGTAGGGCCTTCTGGAAGGGGGCGATCTGCTCCAGAGGCAGCTTTTGATAGAGGTGGGCCGTGGCGCACACCAGCGTGACGATCTGCTGGGCCTGACTCATGGGACTGCCGCGGCCCTGGCGGAGGATCTGCATCAGGCTCTGGCCGTATTGCAGCTGGCTGCGGGTCTCCTCGTCCAGATCGCTGGAGAACTGGGTGAACACCGCCATCTCCCGATACTGGGCCAGATCCAGCCGCAGGGAGCCCACGGCGCTTTTCATGGCCCTTGTCTGGGCCGCGCCGCCCACGCGGGACACGGACAGACCCACATTGACGGCGGGACGCTGGCCGGAGAAGAACAGGCTGCTCTCCAGAAACAGCTGGCCGTCGGTGATGGAGATGATGTTGGTGGGGATATAGGCGGACACGTCGCCGGCCTGGGTCTCCACGATGGGCAGGGCGGTCATGCTGCCGCCGCCCCGGGCGGCGTTGAGATGGGCGGAGCGCTCCAGCAGGCGGGAGTGGAGGTAGAACACGTCGCCGGGGTAGGCCTCGCGCCCCGGGGAGCGGCCCAGCAGCAGGCTCAGCGCCCGATAGGCGATGGCGTGCTTGGACAGGTCGTCGTAGACGATGAGCACATCCTGCCCCCGGTCCATGAAAAACTCCCCCAGGGCGGTGCCGGAGTAGGGGGCGATGTACTGCATGGAGGCGGCCTCGCCTGCGCCGGCGCACACCACAACGGTGTAGTCCATGGCGCCGCTGCGGCGCAGCTGCTCGGTGATCTGGGCCACGGAGCTGACCTTCTGTCCGATGGCCACATAGATGCACACCATGTTCTTGCCCTTCTGGTTCAGAATGGTGTCGATGGCGATGGAGGTCTTGCCCGTCTGCCGGTCGCCGATGATCAGCTCGCGCTGGCCCCGGCCAATGGGGAACATGGAATCGATGGTCAGGATGCCGGTCTCCATGGGGGCGTCCACGGGCTGACGGTCGATGATGCCCGGGGCGGGGGACTCGATGGGGTTATAGTCCTCGGCGGTGATGGGGCCCTTGCCGTCCACAGGGGCGCCCAGGGCGTTGATGACCCGGCCCAGAAAGCCGCCGCCCACAGGAAGACCGGCGGTCTTACCCGTGCAGTATACGGCGCTGCCCTCGCTGACGGCGGCCTCATCGTCGAACAGGATGCAGTCGACCTGCTCCTGACTCAGATTCTGCACCATGCCCCGCACGCCGTTTTCAAACAGCAGCACCTCGCCGTAGGCGGCGCCGGGCAGACCGCTGACCGAGGCGATGCCGTCCCCCACGGCCAGCACCCGGCCCGCCTGACGGGCCTGGATTCGGGGCTGCCAGCGGTCTACGGTCTCGCGGATCAGGGGGATGACGGAGCCCTCCCCGGTGGGCAGGGCGGACAGCTGCTGCTTCAGCTGCTCCAGCCGCCCCCGGGCGGTCCAGTCGATGGTCTCGTCCCCCAGCTTGATCAGAAAGCCGGAGGAGATGCTCCGGTCCTCCTGCCAGGTCAGGGTCACCGGGCGGCCGTACCGCCGGGACAGCACCTGCTCCATGGCCTGCTCCTGCTCCCCGGTGGGGGGACAGGGGCTGAGCAGAAGGGCGGACAGGGCGGGATCAGGTGTGTTGTTCATGGTCGGTCTCCTCCCCGGCGGCGGTCAGGAATGTGTCATAGGCCGGACCGATCTGCTGGGCCGCCAGCTTATCCATGGCGTTCTCCACGATGGATACCGCGTCCCGGTTGGCCTGGGCGAGGATGCGCTTGCCCTCCTGCTCCGCCTGGGCCCGGGCATCGGACAGGAGCTTGTCGGCCTGCTGCCGGGCGGCCTGCTGCTGCTGCTGGGTATAGAGGGCGGCCTGCTTTTCGGCGGAGGAGCGCTTCTCGACCAGCTCCTTATCCAGCTGGGCCAGACTCTCCTCCGCCTGGGTCTTCAGCTGCTGAGCCTCGTCCCGGGCCTGCCGGGCCTGGGCGTCCATCTGCTCATAGGTCTGCTTCCGCTTGTCCATAAAGTTCTTCACCGGCTTGAACAGCAGCAGGTACAGCCCGCCGGTGAGAATGGAGAAGTTGAAGAAGTGCAGCAGGATCTGCTGCCAGTCGATGTTCAGCGGGATGTTCATACGCTCATCCCCTTACAGCACGAAGATGATCAGGATCACGGCCAGCAGCGCGTAAATGATGGCCGTCTCAATAAAGACCAGACCCAGCATCAGGGTGGTGCGGATCTTGCCCTCGGCCTCCGGCTGGCGGGAGATGCTGTCGGCGGACTTGGCCACGGCGATGCCCATGGACAGAGCGCCGCCGGCGGCGGCGATGCCGATGGCGATGCCGCTGGCCATGGCCTTGCCGGAGGTGGTGTTGTCAACAGCGGCGGTCTGGGCGGTCTCGGTCTGGGCGGCGGTATCGGGGCCGTCGGCAAAGGCGGGCAGAGCGCAGAACGCAGCGGCCAGCACCAGCAGGGCACAGGCCGCCAGACGGGCGGTGAACTTTTTAGCAGACAGTTTCATATGGGTGTTCCTCCTATCGATCAAGCGGTTTGGGTGGCAGAAGTTTTTTTAGAGACTTTTTTCGGATGGGGCGCGGACACCTCGCCGTAAAACAGTGAGGTGAGCATGGTCAGCACATAGGCCTGGATCAGGGCGTGTAGCAGGGTGAACAGTACGCCGACGATCACAGGCAGGACAAAGCTCAGCGCAACGTAGTGATAGACCAGCTCGGTGACCAGCAGGCCGCTGAGCAGGGCACCAAAGAGCCGGAAGCTCATGGACAGGGGCAGGGAGAAGTCCTTCAGCGTCATGCCCACGCCCCGCAGGCCGTTGCCCGCGATGCCGCCGGACAGGATCACCAGATAGGACAGCACGCCCAGGGAGATGGCGGCATTTACGTCGGACAGCGGGGCGGGCAGAGCCACCGACGCCCCCGTGACCGCCACGGCCTGAAAGCCGAACAGCTCGAACAGGGTGCCCACAAAGATGTACACGCCGGCGGAAAAGATGTAGGCCCCCAGAAATTTGTTCCGGTGGGGGCTGTTGCCCCGGGCCAGACCGTCGAAGGTGCCCACCAGTGTCTCCAGCAGCAGCTGGAACCGCCCGGGAACCAGCGTGAAGCGGGGGATGACCAGCAGCCGGATCAGTGCCGCCGCCAGCAGCAGCGCGCCCGACACCGCCATGGCGGAGATGAAGGCGGGGTTCACGTCCTTCAGCCCGAACAGGCTGATGCGGCCCTCGCTGTGCAGCACCGCGTCCCGCATGGCGGGCTGGATCGCCTCGCCGCCGCCGGAGCCGGGGACCAGCAGCGCCCCGGCCAGCAGAGCAAGGGTGATCAGCCCCCAGCAGAGGAGAAATCTTTTCTTATTCATGCCAATATCGCCCTCCAAACCCGGAAAGACTGCACAAAGACGGAAAAATTTCAAATCCTAAAATAAGACCTAAAAGTATCCGCCTTTGCAGGAAATCCTTCGTCTATTCAGTTCATGTGGGGAGTATAGCACCGCCGGACGGGAAAAGCAAATGCAATTCCAACAAATTAACACGAAATTAACAAGAATGTTTTGTAATGAACGGCAAATTACAAGCGGAAAAATTGTGCAAAATAACAGAGACGCCGCTGCGGACGGCGCCCCTGCTGCAGGAAAAGATCAATGAAGGCCGGGATGGCTCATCAGTCCCAGCTGATAGAAGGCCACGGCGCTGGCGGCGGCTACGTTCAGGGAGTCCACCCCGTGGGACATGGGGATGCGCACGGTGTAGTCGCACCGGGCGATGGTGCCGTCGGCAAGGCCGTCCCCCTCGGTCCCCAGCACCACGGCCAGCCTCTCCTCCGCCGCCAGACGGGGGTCGCTCAGGGACAGAGAGTCCTCCCGCAGGGCCATGGCTGCGGTCTTGAAGCCGTGCTCCCATAGCAGCTCCTGCCAGTCTCCGTCGGGCAGATAGGCCCAGGGCACCTGGAACACGCAGCCCATGCTCACCCGGCTGGCCCGGCGGTAGAGGGGGTCGCTGCCCGCCTGGGTCAGCAGAACGGCGTCCATGCCAAGGGCGGCGGCGGAGCGGAAGATGGCCCCCACATTGGTGGGGTTCATCACATTTTCCAGCACGGCGACCCGCCGGGCAGACCGGCACAGCGCCTCCGCCGGGGGCTGCTGGGGCCGCAGCATAGCGCACAGCAGCCCCCGGGTCAGGTGGAAGCCGGTCAGTCGGGTCAGCACGCTGTCGTCGGCAGTGTAGACGGGGACGTCCCCTGGGCAGCGCTCCAGTACCTCGCCCCCCTTGCCGGACAGGTGCTTTTCCTCCATAAGGAAGGACACCGGGCGGCAGCCGGCATCCAGCGCCCGGCCGATGACCAGGGGACTCTCCGCAATGAACATGGCATGGGCGGGGTCGGCGCGGTTGAGCAGCTGATTCTCCGTCAGGCGGGCATAGGGGTCCAGCCGGGGGTCGTCAAAATCGGTGATGGGGATGATCTGGGCCATGGGGACGGCTCCTTTCCGGATATTCTCCGTCCGCCATTTTACATCCAAATCACAGCGGTGGCAAGAAAAATCGGGCCCGCGCAGGGCGCAGGCCCGACCAAAAGGGTGAAGTAGCCCGTAAACTTATCTCTTTCAAATCGACTCGATTTTGCCGGATGGCCAGTCAATGCCGTACTCTTCCAATCTACAATTGGGAGGTATACTGTGGCATTTAAGATTTTTCGCAAAAACTGCTGCGGACTGGATGTTCACAAGACTTGGATTTACGCCTGTATCGGAATTACTGACACAAATGGACGTACAGAGTATAAGCAGGCTCGCTTTTCCTCCTTTACAAAAGGCTTGCAGGAACTGGCTGACTGGCTTGCCAAATACGACTGTATTCTGCCGCAGGCTACCTGGAAGATAAGCTGACAGAACATTCTGTCGTAATTTCCAAGGCCCAGGGGCTTGAACTCCTCCGCAAGAGAGGTTATATCTTCAGGGATGAGGTTGATCCTGCCCCTGCTTGACGCTTTTTCCCATACTTCTATTTGGCCGCCTTAATGACGGCTTGGCTTTGTGTGACCTTTTTCGGAACGGTGCTCGAATTACAGTGTTTCAAACTTGTGCTCCTCCCTTACAGACAGATTTTCCGCGCCGCGGGGGTCCGGACTGCGGGGATGGGGACCCGGCGGAGCGGCTTTGAAGGGCAGAATCCGGGCGGCGCCGGAACATCTGCCGGCAGCTGTATTGTATCAGAAAGCGGGGAGGAACTGCATGAAAATACCCAATATTTAGCAAAAACTGTAGGAAGGTGAAACCCGTCGAAAACTGCGATGAATGTTACTAAAATTACTAAAGAGTCAAGAAAAATAAAACGGATCCGGGGGCGAGATCCCAAGGGCATGAGGGAGAACAGGGGCGGGGCGGCTGCGGTCCGCCCGGACGTTCAGACAAAATAAAAGGGGGCAGGAACCCGGTCCTGCCCCCTGAAGCGCGATATTAAAGCGGTGTTTATTCCTCCATCAGCGCGGCCAGTGCGCTGGCGCCGATGCGGTCGGCCCCCGCGTCCAGCATGGCCTGGGCCTGCTCAAAGGTGCGGATGCCGCCGGCGGCCTTGATGCGCAGATCGGGGGAGATATGCTGCCGGAACAGCTTCACGTCCTCCACCGTGGCTCCGCCGGTGGAAAAGCCGGTGGAGGTCTTGATGAAGTCCGCCCCGGACATGGAGACGATCCGGCAGGCGGCGACCTTCTCCTCCTCAGTCAGCTGGCAGGCCTCTACGATGACCTTCAGGATGCGGCCGTGACAGGCCGCCTTGACGGCGCGGATCTCATACAGCACGCCCTCCCAGTCGCCGGCCTTGGCCAGAGCCAGATTCATGACCATGTCGATCTCGTCGGCGCCGCCGCGGATGGCGTCCTCGGCCTCGAAGACCTTCACCTCGGGGGTGTTGTAGCCGTTGGGAAAGCCGATGACCGTGCAGATCTTCAGCCGGTCGCCCACATAGTCCTCTGCCCTGCGCACAAAGCAGGGGGGGATGCATACGGAGGCGGTCTGATACTCCATGCCCTGGTCGCAGATCTTCTTCACCTGCTCCCAGCCGGCGGTGGGAGTCAGGATGGTGTGGTCCACCCGGCGCATGATCTCTTTTTTGTCCATAAGGCACTCCTCTTTCCGAAGCTCCCCGCTATCAGCAGGCGGGGGCAGACATCTGCCCTATTCTACTCCCTGCGGCCCTGTTTGTCCAGAGGGGACCGCAAGGACGGAGCTTTTGTGTGAATTTTACAGATGTGGGAAATGCAAAACGGCGGAAAATCTATCATTTCCGCCTTGCGCCGGGGCGCTGTATGTGCTAAAATAGGCCACGATAGAAAAACAAGTGACTTTGCAGTAAAGACAAAGCGCGGCAAGGAGGGTTCAGAATTATGAGCGATGCAGCCAAATATTTCATCGTGGAGGCTTCCGCCATGCCGGAGATCTTCCGGAAGGTGGCCCAGGCCAAGCGCCTGCTGGAGACCGGGGAGCAGAATACGGTGAACGGGGCGGCCCTGGCTGTGGGCATCAGCCGTAGCGCCTTTTATAAGTATAAGGATGCGGTCCACCCCTTCAACGATATGCTCCACGGACGTATCGTCACCTTCCAGGCCATGCTGAAGGACGAACCTGGCATCCTGTCCGGCGTGCTGAATATTTTCGCCGGCACAGGGATGAATGTGCTGACCATCAACCAGAACATCCCCGTCAACGGCTGCGCCGTGGTGACCGTGACGGCGGAGACCTCTGCCCTGCAGAGCTCCCTGGAGGAACTGCTGGCCCGGGCCGGAGAGGCCCCCGGCGTCATCAAGTGTGAGATCCTGGCGGGCTGACGGAGCGGGGCAGAGGACATGCGGCCCGCCGAAACGGCGGATGATCGGAGGAATTACTATGATCAATGTAGCGTTATTGGGCTTTGGAACGGTGGGCACCGGCGTGGCCGAGGTGCTGACCATGAACCGGGAGGTCATCGCCCGTCGGGTGGGACAGCCCGTGGAGCTGAAGTATATTCTGGTGCGCCGGGACTACCCCGGCAGCCCCTGGCAGGAGCGCTTCGTCCGGGACTTCTCGTTTATTGAGGACGACCCCGAGGTGGACGTGGTAGTGGAGGTCATGGGCGGCGTCGGTGCAGCCCTGGGCTACACCGTCCGGGCCCTGAAGGCGGGAAAGAGCGTGGTCACATCCAATAAGGAGCTGGTGGCCGCCCACGGCTGCCGGCTGCTGAAGCTGGCCCGGGAAAAGGGCGTCAGCTACATGTTCGAGGCCAGCGTAGGCGGCGGCATCCCTGTCCTGCGCCCCCTGACCAACTGTCTGGCGGGCAACGAGATCAGCCGGATCTCCGGCATCCTCAACGGCACCACCAACTACATCCTCACCCGGATGATCCGGGCGGGCCTGACCTTCGAGCAGGCGCTGGCGGAGGCCCAGGAGCTGGGCTATGCCGAGAAGGACCCCACCGCCGACGTGGACGGCCACGATGCCTGCCGCAAGATCTGCATCCTGGCGGATCTGGCCTATGGCCGGAACGTGGATCCCGCTCAGGTGCCCACCCAGGGCATCCGGGGCGTGACGCTGGAGGACGTGTCCTACGCGGAGAGCCGGGGGTATCGCATCAAGCTGCTGGGCCGGGCCATCCGTCAGGGAGACCGGGTGTGCGCCTATGTAGCTCCCCATCTGGTGCCCGACGGGAACCCGTTGGCGGGAGTGGAGGACGTGTTCAACGCCGTGGCCATGACGGGCAACGCCGTGGGTGATGTCATGTTCTATGGCCGTGGGGCGGGTAAGCTGCCCACCGCCTCCGCCGTGGTGGGGGACATCATCGACATCGCCCGGGACCCCAAGCGGGACCGCCGCAACGGCTGGGACGAGGGCGGAGCGGAGCTGCTGGCCCCGCCCGCCCGGCTGGTCTGCCGCTGGTATGTACGGGCGGACGCCGCCCCCGCCGGGACGCAGCTGCTCAGCCGGGACAACGCGCCCGAGGGCGAGAAGGCCTTCCTCACAGCCCCCATGAATGGGGAGCAGCTGGACCGGCTGCTGGCCGGGCTGGACATCCGCTCCTGCTTCCGGGTGCTGGAGTAAGCAGCGGATCGCTCTTCGCCAGGGGCGGAGAGCAGGAATATTTCCAACGGGAGGAACAAATCGTGTCATTGATCGTACAGAAATTCGGCGGCAGCTCCGTTGCCGACGCGGACCGCATCCGAAACGTGGCCCGCATTATTACAGAGACCTATCGCAAGGGCCACAGCGTGGTGGCGGTGCTCTCCGCCCAGGGGGACACCACCGACGATCTCATCGCAAAAGCCCAGGAGATCAACCCCAAGGCGTCCCGCCGGGAGATGGATATGCTGCTGTCCACCGGCGAGCAGATCTCCATCTCCCTGTGCGCCATGGCCATCGAGGCCATGGGCTATCAGGCCATTTCCCTCACCGGCTGGCAGGCTGGGATGAGAACCGATACCCACTACAGCTCCGCGCGGATCCGCAGGATCAATACCGAGCGTATCCAGGCCGAGCTGGACAAGAAAAAGATCGTACTGGTGGCCGGCTTTCAGGGCATCAACAAGTATGACGACATCACCACTCTGGGCCGGGGCGGCTCCGACACGTCGGCCGTTGCTCTGGCCGCCGCGCTCCACGCCGACCTGTGTCAGATCTACACCGATGTGGACGGCGTGTACACTGCCGATCCCCGCCATGTGAAGGGGGCCAGGAAGCTGGACGCCATCACCTTTGACGAGATGCTGGAACTGGCCAGTCTGGGCGCCCAGGTGCTGCACAACCGCTCCGTCGAGATGGCAAAGCGCTATAATGTCAATCTGGAGGTGCTGTCCAGCTTCAGCGGGAACCCCGGCACCAAAGTTAAGGAGGTAGTCAAATCCATGGAAAAATCCTATGTCAGCGGCATTGCCAAGGACAAGAACGTGGCCCGTCTGGCCCTGGTGCGCCTGCAGGACCGCCCGGGCATCGCCTTTAAGATCTTCTCCCTGCTGGGGAAGGAGGGCATCAATGTGGATCTGATCCTCCAGTCCATCGGCCGGGACGACACCAAGGACATCAGCTTTACGGTGGCCAAGAGCGACGCCCAGCGGGCCGCTCAGGTGCTGGAGGAGCACCGGGAGGCCATCGGCTTCCACAACATCGAGGTCAGCGAGCAGGTGGCCAAGATCTCCATCGTGGGCGCCGGCATGGCCAACAACGCCGGCGTGGCCTCCAAGATGTTCGAGGCCCTGTACAGCGAGAACATCAACATCCACATGATCTCCACCAGCGAGATCAAGATCTCCGTCCTTATCGACGAGCGGGACGCCGACCGGGCCGTCCAGGCCATCCATGACCGGTTCTTCGGCGCGTAAAACTGAACACGCGATCACAAAAGCGCCGCTCGAAAAGAGCGGCGCTCAGCTTGTCAAAAAAGTCTTTTTGACAAGCTGAAGAAGATTTTGAAACTTTGAAAAAGTTCCAAAATCTTGTGATTAAAAACGAAAGACACCCTTCCTGGGTTTCTTTCGTAACTATCTTCCTTCCCGTATCTATACGTGCTGCCGCTTTTTGGACAGTCTCAGCGCCGCTCGAAAAGAGCGGCGCTTTGCCATGTTCGGGCAATTATGTATTTTCTTTTAAGATTCCTTTTTTTGTCTTGCAAAAAAGGGGGGTATCTGATAAAATATAAACTCGGCTGGGTGACTGCCGGAGGGACCTTCGGCGGAACGCTCTGGTAAGGAGAATGGTTTTTGATGGATAAAGATCAGAAGAAAGCGCGTCAGCATCAGGAGGATTCGGCCCTGAACCGCGGGCTGCTGTGGGTGGCCGGGGCCATCGTGCTGGAGTTTCTGCTGCTGATGGTGAACAAATACTATATCAACTTCCGCGTGACCGACAGCGGCATTGCCGCGGCAGAGGCCATTATGCACATCCTGCGGGGCGCCCGCTGGGTGGGGCTGGTTGGTGCGGCCGCCTGTCTGGTGTGGGCCGGACTGCGCCTGCGGAAGGAGAGCGGCGGACTGTCCCTGCCTGTGGCTCTGGCCGCCGCCTGCGGCGCGGCTGCGGTGTGTGGCTATGTGGTCATCGCCTTCAACGCTGCCGGCGTGCGGATGCTGTTCATTCTGGTGCCCGCGTGGGCCGGTCTGGCTCTGGTGTATTACCTGTATCAGCGGGAGTTCTTCCTGTCCGGTATCGCCGCGGGCCTGGCTGCGGTGGGCCTGTGGCTGGTGCGCACTTCCGGCGGACGGCTGCTGTACACGGCGATCACGGTCATCGCTCTGGTCTTGGTGGCCGCGCTGGCGCTGGCGCTGGAAAAGAGCGGGGGAACGGTGGTGCTGGCCGGACGGGAGGTGCGCCTGCTGCCCCACAAGGCCAGATACCTGCTGATCTATGTCACCTGCATCGGCGGGATCGCAGCGGTGGCGGTGGCTCAGGCGGCTGGAACGGCTGCGGCCTACTACCTGATGTACGGCGTAGTGGCCTGGGTGTTCGCCCTGCTGGTGTATTACACCGTGAAAATGATGTAAAACTTCAAGCAGCCGCAGTCCCTGACGGGGTTGCGGCTGCTTTCTGCATTTTTACGAAAGAAGGGGCCCCCATCCGCATTGCGGATGGGGGCCCTTTGTTATACGGGGGAGACAGCCGCCGTCTGGGGGGCGGCGGGGGCGTCCTGAGGGGGCGCGGGGGCCTCGCTTGCCGGCTTTTCCTGAACGGGAGAGCCGGAGCCGCCGCCGGGGCGGCCGTCCTGCTCGTGCTCCTTCTGGGTGCGGGCAAGGGCCTTGGCGTTGGCCAGCATGAGCTTGATGCGGTTCTCCTGGTTGATCTTGGTGGCGCCGGGGTCATAGTCGATGGCCACGATGTTGCTGTAGGGGTAGTCGTCCTTCAGGCAGCGGATCATGCCCTTGCCCACGATGTGGTTGGGCAGGCAGCCGAAAGGCTGGGTGCAGACGATGTTGGGGGTGCCGGAGTGGATCAGCTCCAGCATTTCTGCCGTGAGCAGCCAGCCCTCGCCCATTTTGTTGCCGTCCCCCAGGTAGCCCTGGATCAGGCGGTGAAGGTCGGCAAAGTCCCCGGGGGCGCGGAAGCGGTTGGAGCGCTCCAGCGCGTGGATCATGTCGTGCTGACAGCCCTCGATGTACTTCATAAAGGCGGCGCAGGCGGCCTTCTTGATCCACTTGCCGCCGTACAGCTCCACGTCCACCACGCGGTTGTAGATCTTGAAGATCATAAAGTCCGTCAGGCCGGGCACCACGGGCTCCGCCCCCTCGGACAGCAGGAACTGCTCCAGATTGTTGTTGCCCAGGGGGGAGAACTTCACATAGATCTCCCCCACCACGCCCACGCGCACCTTCTCCTCGTGAGAGACGGGGATGGCGGCGAAGTCGGCGCAGATCCGGTCGAAGATGCGGGACATCTGCCGGCGGCTCATGCCCTTGCCCTGCTGGAAGCCCTGGATCAGCTTGGTCTGCCAGGCCTCGGTCATGGCGTCAGCCGCGCCGGGCTGAAGCTCGTAGGGCCGCACCTGGTTGGCCACGTTGACGATCAGGTCGCCGTACATCATGGCGTATACCATCTTGCGGATCAGGGGCAGGGTCAGGGAGAAGCCGGGGTTCTTTTCCAGCCCGGACAGGTTGACAGAGATCACCGGCACAAAGGCCAGATCGGCCTTGGCCAGAGCCTTGCGCAGCAGATGGATGTAGTTGGAGGCCCGGCAGCCGCCGCCGGTCTGGGTGATGAACAGCGCCACCTTATGGGGATCGTAGCCGCCGTTTTTGATGGCGTCGATGAACTGGCCGATGACCAGCAGGGCGGGGTAGCAGGTGTCGTTGTGGACGTATTTCAGTCCCTCGTCCACCACGGCGCGGCCCTGATTGTTCAGCTGCTCCACATGGTAGCCCTCCAGCTGGAGCATTTTCTTGAACATACCGAAGTGGATGGGCAGCATCTGGGGCATGAGGATGGTGTATTCCTCCTTCATCTCCTTGGTGAAGAGAAGGCGGCCGGTGTTGTCGTATACTAATTCAGCCATGGGCAGAAACCTCTTTTTCAGGATTTGGGCCAGTAGACCGGCCCGCGGGAGCGCTGGCAGCCCAGCGAAGTCTGCAATGCCAGCGAGGGGAGATTGTCCTCAAAGATCTGGGCATAGGGGGTGAAACCCCGGGAGAGATCCAGATTTACGATGTGTGCTTCCAGCAGGGAGGCAAGTCCCCGGCGGCGGTAGGCGGGGTAGACCTCCAGCAGCCCGAGGGTGCCGTCATCATGCCAGCCCATAAAGCCCGCCAGCGTGTCGCCGTCAAATGCGCCGATCACATCATGGCGCTGGAGCGTTTTCATGAGATCGTCGTCGCCGATCAGGGTGTACTGGGCCCGGACGGCGGGATAAAAGGATTCGTCCAGCGCCCGGAGCGTGAAGGAGTGCTCCGGGACGGGGATGGGAGATGCACTCATATAGGCGGTCTGCCAGCAGAAGTTGCAGCCGGGATACCCAAAGCGCTTTTGCAGCAGCGGCCCGCACAGCTCCTCG
>CAKUHV010000039.1 GCA_934659445.1 uncultured Oscillospiraceae bacterium
GGCTGATCGCTGTTTTGCAGCGTCAGCGTGTGCGCGCCGGGGCGGAGCACTGCGGTGCTGTCCGGCAGGATGAGCTTACCGTCAATGCTTACGCATACGGTATTTGCGCCGATGACGCGCACAAAGCGATTGGCGGTGGTTTTGTTGCCCGCCTTGTCGAGCACGGTGTAGGTGACAGTGTACTGTCCGGCGGCGGTCAGGTTAACTGCGCTGCTGTCATAGGTGACCGTCAGATCGTTCTTAGCTGTCACATTGTCCCAGACGGTATAGCCCTTATCCAGCTCTGCCTTCAGCGCATCCGCCGTGGTGCCCTCGGTCACATAGATGGTGCTGTTGTCAAAGCTGATGGACGGCGGGTCGTTGTCGATGCTGCCCACGCGGACCATTTTGAAGCTCTCGTTGCCCGCGGTGTCCACGGCGGTGATGGCGAAGGTGCCGTTCTGGGTGAAGGCGATCTCGTGGCTGCCTGCGGCAGTAAAGTTGTAGGTGCCGTTTTCGCCCCAGGTCACGGTGCAGGCCTCGTTGACGGTGACCGTTACCTTCGCATCGTTCGTCTCGTCCTGTGCCACTGTCAGCACCGGCGCGGTGCGGTCGATGTTGCGGATCTCGATGGGGACGACCGTTGTGTTGCCGGCCTGATCGTTGAGCAGAACATTATAGGTCCCGTTCTGGGTAAATGTGATCTCCAGCGGGTAGTTCGGGTTATAGATGACCGGCAGAAGCTGTCCCTGATAAACCTTCGTCGCGCCGTAGTTGGCAGAAGTGACCGGCTTGCTCGGAGTGATCGCAACAACGGCCTTATAGGCGGCATCCGTGTCGCCTACCGCTGCTCCCTTGCGGTCATAGCGCTTTACGACCATCTGATCGACCTCTGGCTTGACCTTGTCGATGACGGTGATCCCGTTGATCGTTACCACTGTGCTCTTGCCGTTGGCGGACGAGGCGGTGAAGGTAAAGGTCTGGTCATAATTTCCCTTGAATGTTACCGTAACGCGCTCGGGAGTTGCGGTGATCGTGACGAGATCACCGCCATTTTGACCGGGAATGGTGTAGCTTGCTGCGGTGTCTTTTTTCAGCAGCGTATGCTCATCTGTTTCATTTCCGGCCCGAACGGTCAGATTCTGCATTGCCTTGTTGCTGTCGATGTGCGCTGTGACGTTGGTGTTGAGCGGCCCTGTCGGCTGGAAAGCAGAATCCTTCTCGTCCGACGGCGACCAGCGGACGGTCAGCTCCGGCGGATCGGTGTCCAGGCCGGAGATTGGCTGGCTGAAGGTGGTCGTATTGCCCGCCAGATCGGTGATGATAAACGGCACATCGCCGTTGTCAAAGGCCGCATACCGATACTTGTTCCGATCCAGACGCTCCGCGCCCAGGGGGAGGGAGACGATCACCGTATCCACGGGATTGCCGTCCTCGTCCACGGCGATGGTCTCTTTTCCGCCGTTCATGGTGTCGCTCAGCTCAAGGCCGATATACTTGCCGTACAGGCCGTTGGCCGTCACCTTGATGCTCGCGGTGGGGGCTTTAGTGTCGATCCTGTCCGGCACGGTGAAGGTAAATTTGGTTTTGTTGGCCTTCGGGGATTGATCTGTAACGGTAATGGTGAATGTTCCCGACTTGTTGATCGTGACCACATTTCCGGTAAGGGCCGCACCGTCCCCGCGGACGGAGATGGTAAAGCCGGATGCGTCGGTGGCCCTGACTGTCAGGCTGTAGCCCTGCACATAGCCGAGGGCGTCGAATTTGCCGTCAATGGTTGTTTGGTCGTCCGTTCCGAGGAAGGCCTCCGCGCGGGTATAGCTGCCGCTGCGCTTGACATAAATATCCACGTCAACGTCGGGCTTAGTCGTATCCTCCGGGGACTGCGCGGGCGCTTGCAGCGTTAATCCGGCGGGAAGCGCGGCGGTCACGCTGCCGGCGCTGCCGAGATCGTCTTCATAGGTGAAGGTGTGGGAGGCCGCGCTGTCGGGCGTGAACAGGAACTCGCTGCCGGTGCCCTCGGTGGGGGTCACATGGCGGTCGGTGGTGTACCACGCGCGGACATTTCCGGTGACGGCCAGGCCGCTGCCGACATACGCCGTCAGTTCCTCCGCCGTGAACTCCTGCCCCAGCTGCTCCACATAGTAGCGCACATCGGCTTCCGGCGCTCCGCTTACAATGTTGTCGATGTAGACGCGGAGGCGGCGGATATTCTCGCCCTTGACGCCGGTCAGCTCCACCTGGGTCTCCATGTTTTCGGTGATCTCGGTCTCACGGCTCTGGGTGCCCTGCATCGCGGTACCATCAGCGGGTTTCGAGGGCCTCAGCCAATTTTCAGAATAGTTGGTGCTGGAGTTCCAGATGACCTCACAGACCTTGATGGTGCCGTTTGCCGCGTTGGTAGTCAGAATGACGGGATCTTTGGTGACATCCGTGGTGGAGAAGCCCAGGTCGATGCTGTAGTTATTGTCGTTCTCATCAGTGAAGTCTTCGGTCTTGATCTCCGCCACATGGGTCTGTCCGAAGGCGTCCCGGAACTGGATAGACCAGGTGCCGTTGCCGGGGATGGGGAAGGCCCCGCTCCAGCTGGTCTGGAAGCCCTTGCCGTCCTTCTCGTGCCACGCCCAGGACTCCACCGGGCGGACAGGCTGGTTGAAGGTGACGGTGGTCATGGTGTGGCCTTTGACCTCCGGCTGCTGATAGTTGACGGGCTTTTCGCCGTTGCTGACACTGCCCGTGTTGCCGAAGGCGTCCGTCGCCGTGACAGTGACGTCCATCTTGGTTCCTTCGGCGACCTTGGCGAACACGCCCTCCACCGTCACATCCAGATAGTCGCGGCTGTAGAGGCCGTAGCTGGCGGAATAGACATTTTTCACCGCCGTGGCGGAGTAGATGCCCGTGGGATGGCCGTCGTTGGTGGTCCAAGTGACATCCGTTCCGTCGTAGGTGAGGGTGAATGTATTTTTGGAATACGCTTCGTTAAAGCCGACATCCACAGTCAGGCCGTCCTTCATGGTGCCTTGATCGTCGCGGACGCGGAACTTCAGGGTGTAGGTGCCGTTGCCGTTATCCTTGAATTCCAGGCCGCTAATGCCGTTATCCTTGTTGTAGGCTCCGGGCCCATCGTCGAACCACGGGGCGCGCTGGCCGAGATTACCCACCTCGCAGAGGGCGCCGTGGGCGCTGACGGTGATGACCTCGTAGTTCGCGCCGTTTTCCTGTAGCGCGCAGCGCCATGTGCCGTCGGCGTAGGCGTTCATTTCAACGCGCCGCCCCTCGCCATTGAGCTCATCCTGATCATTCTGCCAGGCCCATGCGAACACTGTCGCGCCGGCGGTGCTTGCGCCGTTCTCCGGCGTGAACACCAGCTGTCCGGCATCCTTGTCAAGGCGGATGCTGCCGCCGATGGCCTCCTCCACGGGCATGATCTGATAGTACTTGATGTCGCTCCTGCGGCCGTTATCGTAGACCTTCTGCACGGCGACGGTGTTGACCTGGCCGGGGGTGAGGTAGAGGTGCGTGCTGTCCTGCTCGTTGGCTCTGAACACAAAGTTCAGGTCGTTGTTTGAGTTGCCGTCCGTTGTGACGTTTGTGGGATCGTCTGCCGTAGACAGCTCCACTTTGTTGCCCGCATGGGCGGTGTTCCAAAGCTGGACGGCGTAGCAGCCGACAAAGGCCGTGGCGGTGGAGTTTGTTCCGATGACCTTCCATCCCGCCTCGGTGGGAGAGGTGACGGTGACATAATATTTCGGCGCAGTTGCGATCCTTGCATAAAGCGGATCTGCCGCCTGCGACTTGCTGATGGGCAGATAAATGATGCCGCTGTCGGAGGCCAGCTCCAGCCTTCCGCCGTCGCCGTAGCTTTTGTCCAGTCCGTAGGCCGTTCTGAGGTAATCATACTTCGCCTGCGGGTCATAGATCACGGAGCTGAGGGAGAAGTCGGAATTGGGCTGCACGGTGTCCACCGCGATCTGGCGATAAGTACTGCCATCGGGAAGCCACGCGCCGTAGTCGTCTCTGCCCGCTTTCAGCGCGAGATGGAACGTGGCAATGTAGACGCCGGATTCGTAGCTGCCCTCCGGCACGGTGACGGTCTGGGAGACGGCGCCGTTGGGGTTGTTCTCAGGAAGTTGGAAGGGGCCGATGGGAATATCGTAGTGCTTGTTGGTGCTCTTATTTTCCAGACGAATGTAGCTCTGCTGCCAGTCCACATTCTCATATCTCCAGCCGCGGTGATCGCCGGCAATGGAGACGGTAAAGCGGAGGCCCGCCAGTGTGGTGCGCTGATAGCCTTTGGCGGTGCTCCAGTCGGAGTTATAGTGCACCTTACCCAGTTCGTCATCACAGGTCAGGCTGATCTTGCCGAAAAGATCGTTGGCATGCCCGGTCACGCGGAGGGTGACGGTGTCCGTGACAAACTTGTTGGATTCATTTCCAAGGGTGATCACGCCGTCGGCATCCGTGTCGTAAGCTGTCTTTTTTCCGGCAAGCACGGTAACGGTGAGGTTGCCGCTGTAAAACGAGCTTGCGCCGGGCCGTATAGTCGTCAGCAGGCTCTCTGCATGCCTGTCTGGGTCCGGAGTCAGAGTGTAATTCCCGTCATTATCCTGAGTGATCTGATAGAACTTCCAGCCGTTGCTGGTGCTTGCATCCTCGGCGATGGGCTGCCCGAAGATATTGTAGTCGCCACTGGACACCATCTGGTACACCGCATAATAGTCCGAGTTTTCCGCCGCAGGGACAAGGAAGAACAGTGTGTCCTCATCGCCCTGCCCGGTCACCTTGAGATTGGCGAGTTCGGTGAAGCTTCTGGGATATTCCAGCTCATAGTCCGCATCGCGCAGATCGTAGCTGTACTGCCCCAGGCAGATCGGGGCGGACTCGTTCTTGTTGTCCGAGTTGTCCGTCGCCTTCACCCAGAGATATTGGGAGAACAGCTCTCCGTCGCCTACTTGGGCCGGGGCATACACAGTCGCGCCGTCGGTCGAAGTCGCCATCACAGTACCGCTGCTCCAGTCTGCGGGTGTGCTGTCGCCGCTGTCGCTCCACGCATACTGCCACGCGGAAATGCCCCGCCCGTCGGTGAGAATGACCTCGGCGGTGAGGGTGCCGCCGCTGCCGCCGCTGTTCAGGGTGCGGGTGGTGCTCCCCGCCGCGGCGGCGGGGGCGAGGTTGTCAATGTACCACGCAAGACCGCCGGCAGGCAGCGGCGCATTGCTCTCGTTGCCCGCGTAGTCCTTGGCCTTGATCGTGAGGGTGCAGCCGGAGAAGTCCACATAGGTCTCGCCGGCCTTGGGACGGATGTGGAAGTAGACGTTCGGCGTTTGCAGGAACTGCTGTGCCGTGCCGGTGGTGCCGACCTTCCACTCGTCATCGGCAACTTGGGCTGTGTCGGCCTTGACTGCCCACTCATAGGGATATGCCTTTTTGTCGCCGTTGTTGTTCAGAATGAAGCTGCCATAAATGCCCGCATAGCCGGAGGCGGCATCGGAGAGCGTCACGCCGTAGCGGAACCCGTTTTCCTCCGGAGCATAGCTGTTCTCGATCTCCTTCGCCGTGGGAGCATCCGTGTCCAGCAGGGGCGGGTTGGCGTTGGCGGCGGGGGAGATGGTCACATTATCTTTATTTAGCGAGTTGCCCGCGCGGTCGGTGATTTCCCCGAGGGTAATGCCGTTTCCGTCCTTAAAGTACATCCGGGTGACCTTGATCTGCGTTTCGCCGTCGGGGAGATGGTAGCCCTCGCCGATGGTGATGTTCCCGGTGACGAACTGCGTCGCCTCGGTGCTGTAGTCATAGAAGGGATAGAGATACCGGGAGGTCACCTCGACCGCCTTGTCGTCCGCGTCCAGCAGATTTGTGACGAAAAAGGCGTTTTGCCAGTTGGAGGAGCCTGGGCTTGAGCGCTCGATGCCCTTGAGCCGCTCGTTCATGTGGACAATCAGATAGAAGCTGTCGCCCACGCCTAAATACAGGTCACTCTTGTCGGTGTAGCTCTTCTCGTCATAGCCATCGGTGCCTGGGCCCTTGCCGGCCTTGCCCAGCGCCTCTTTTACGTCGGTGTTGTTGCAGGTCAGCTCGAACGCCACCTTCGCCACATAGGGCGCGCCGGAGTCCAGCGTCAGATTGGCGTCGAGAATGGTCTGCTTTTGCAGGGGATTGCCCGCAAGGTCGGTGATGTAGCAGGTGGTGGTGGACAGGCCGAGGGTGCTGCCGTTGACCTTTATATCTCCGGCGATGGAGAAGCTGCCGTCTTTGACCACCTGCTTGAGCGGGAGCGTGGCACTTGACGCAAACAGTGCATCCATACCCAGCGCAGCGATCTGCACATCCGTCTCTTGGTTGTCGGGAACGGTATACTTGAAGATCAGGTCGCTGCCTTTGAGTTCGATCAGCTTGGCGCGATATTTGCCGGCGGTCTCGCCGTCGGCCTGCAGGTCGAGATAGAGCTCACCCTTGCCGGCGGCGCTGTCGTCGGCAAAGCGGATGGGCTCGTCAAAGGTGAGCTTGATATAGACGCTCTTGCCCTTGCCCACGCTCATGCCTTTGAACCGCCTTTCGTAGCTCGTGCCGTCCGCGCTGTAGTGGATGTCCGCAAGCTCGGGGGCGCGGGTGTCGCGGAACGCCACCACGAAATTCTCGGCATAGGAGCCGCCGCAGGTGCAGGTGCGGTACTCGAAGTCCTTCCACGCAAAGGTGCGGTGGCTGAATTGCAGGCTGCAATAGTCGTTCTTATAGTAAATGGTGTTGAAGCCGTCGGAATTGTTGCTCTGGACCCCGCCGAGGTCGCCGATGCGGGGATAGGTCCGCGACTTGTCGCTCCAGCCGTCGATCACCCTCGCACTGCCGCTGAAGGTAGCGTAGACCTTTTCCGTCACCGTCATCTCGGCTGTATAGGTCTTGACCTCTTTCCAACTGTAGTGGCTGTGGGTGTGGGTGCGGTTATAGAAGGTGGCGGAGGTGTTGAATTGCAGATTGTTGGAGACCTGCGCCAGCTTTTTGAGCACAGGGGCGGTTTCGCCGAGGTTAAAGTCCCAAGCCTTACCCTCGTTGTTTCCCGTGGCGCGGTCGCTGTACTTTGCCTGCTTGCCGTCACTCTGGCGCTTGTATAAGCCGATGCCGTTGTAGGCGGCATAGGCACCGTCGCCCTTGATGGCGCTGTACAGCTTCTCGCTGCTGCCGGAATAGGCGTTGAGAACGGCGACCTCCGGACTCTCGCGGTGGTAGGTCACCGTTCCGGCGCTCTGCACCGCCAGACCGGACAGGCTGTCGGCCAGGTCGGCAAACACGGACACGGGCAGCAGGCCCAGCACCATGACCAGAGTCAGAAGGGCGCTGAGCAGTCTGTTCCCCATGGCTGTCCGGGGGGCGGCGGGCGTTTCCTTCGGTTTGAGATTCATGTCTTGTCCTCCTCTTCATCCATGGCGGCTGACCCCTTTCCCCGCGCCTGTGCGCCACTGAAGGCGGCGGGGGTGCGCTCCGGCCCATCCCGGAGCTGGTCCGTATCAAATCCGTCTTCGGCCATTCTGGCCGTTTCCCGTATGATCCCGGCGGCCATGGCGTGCAGGTCCATGGCCAGCACGGCGGAAATCACCTGACTGCGCCGCTGGGCGGGCACCTCGTACAGCTTGAGGGAGCAGTCCAGAAAGCGCCGTATCTTTGCCTGTCTGGTAAAGTATATGTCACAGGGCACGGACATGAAGCCCCGCATCACGCCGCCGGAGGCGATCTCCATCTCGTAAAAGTCCTTCTCCTGCGCCTGGGGCAGGTAGGCGCTGAAGATCCCCTTCAGCCGCTTTGTCATATTGTGGTGGATAAAGCTGCTGGTGGAGGGCAGAGAGTAGGCCGCCACATACAGGTCCCGCAGGGGCTCCGACAGCTCGGTAATGTGCAGCTGGAGGGCCGTTTCGACGGCGTACAGCACCACAGGGTCCTGGGGCTCGCTCATGCTTTGGGCCAGCTCGAACTGGCCGCTGAACATCCGCTGGACCAGCTCCAGCAGAATGGCCTCTTTGCTGGGATAGGCCCTGAAAAAGGAGCTGGGCCGCATCCCCGCCGCAGTCGCGATCTCCGCCGTGGTGGTGTGTTCGTATCCCTTCTCCAAGAAGATCGCTACCGCGGCGCGCAGCATCTTCTGCTGGGTCAGCAGTCCTCCCGGTTGTTTTCCCCGCATGGCCATAGGCATTCCTCCTTCTGTATCCAAGCTGCGTCCGTAATAGAAAGCGTACTTGCAATTACATTTTCATATTACCACAGCAGGCTGGCTGCCGCAAGGAGAATCGCCGCCGTTTCCGTTTTTTGTCGTTGTGCCCAAGGGGCCGCCGCACTTTTTCTCCTGCGGACATTTCTGGGGGCGCTATCCCCCCTCCCCGCCCCTTTTTGCGGACTGTTTTCTACTTCTATAGGGACAACAGATAAAAAAACTACGCACCGAAAGTCATAAAAACAGCGGGCCCCGTCCCCTTTTTTGGGGGGCGGGGCCCGCGTATAAAAACAGGCCCTCCGAAAAATCGGAGGGCCTGTTCACTCAGCTTCTGGACACGCGGCTGATGCCGACCTCCTGCTGGACGGTAACGTCGGCCAGCAGGCCCTCCAGCCACTGATTCATATCGGTGCTGCGCAGGGTGCTCTCGGCGGTCAGCTGCCACTGGGGGGCGCCCCAGGAGGAGAAGTACATCACATGATAGCCGTACTCGGTCTCCACAATGCCGGTGTCGCCGGGCTGGCGGCTGGAATCCACAGACCAGTTCAGGAAGTTCTCCACATAGGAGCTGGTGGGGGTAATGTCCTCGATCAGGCCGCCGTTACTGGCGCTGCTGGTATCGGCGGAATTCTCTTTTGCCAGCTGGGCAAAGGAGTCCTCGGTGGCCTCGCCCTTCTTCCAGCTGTCCAGCATTGCCTCGGCCTGGGTCTTGGCCTGAGCCTTGCTCTCCTCATCCTCGCCGGAGAAGAGGATGTGGCGCACATTGGCGGTGGGGGTCTCGTCCCGCTGGCGGCTGATGAACCGGGCCACATAATAGGTATAGGCGCTGCTGCCGCCGTCATACTCGCCCAGGGTGGTGTCCCCCGCCTTCCGGTCGGCGGACAGGAACCAGCTGGACAGGGAGGAATTCAGGCCGGTGCCCGTGCGGGTGGTGTCCAACTGGGTGGAGTAGATCTGATCGGCATACTCCTCGGCCAGGGTCTCCATATCCTCGCCGGCGTTCACCCGGGCAAGGATCTTCTCGGCCAGGGCCTTCATCTCGGTCTTGGCCTGCTCCAGCTTGGCGGCCTTCTCCTCGTCGGTCATCTCGATGGTGTTGCCGTCGGCATCCTTTGTCTCCACAGAGGCGCGCAGGGTCAGCTGGTCAAAGTGGAAGGAATCCAGCTGGTCGGCGTGCTCCTTGTAGTAGTCCTCCAGCTGCTGATCGGTGTAGGTATAGCCGTCCTGCACGGAGTTCATATAGTCGTTCACATAGAGCTCCCGCTCCAGACAGCGGTCAAAGTCCTTTTCGGTCATCATGGGGCCGAACACGGCCTGAAGATAGCTCTTCATATTGGAGTAGCTGGACGTGTCCAGAGAGGTCTTCATATTGTCCTTATACTCGGTGAAGGAGTCCTTGACCTCCTGGCTCTCGGCATAGCCGTCCGCCTTGGCCTTCTTCTCCACGGTGACATAGGTCTTCAGGCTGTCCAGGGCCTGCTCGATGAAATACTCGTGCCAGGTCTGGCCGCTCTCCTCGTCATACACCTGATCCTTGGGGTCCTTGCTGGCGTCGAAGGAGGACATGCCGTAGGCGGCGTACTGATAGGCAGTCTGATACTGTCCGGCGTAGTAATAGGCCACGTCGGCGGCGGTATACTTCGCCCCGTCGATGGTAACGGCGGCGGCCTTGCGCTGGAACACGCCGCTGTCCCAGATCAGCAGGGCGGCCACCAGCAGGGCGGCCACCACGCCCACCATGGTATAGACAACGGTATTGCGGCGGCTGACCTGCTCGTCATGCAGGCGCTTTTCCTCCCGGGTCATGGTCTTCTCCTCGGGGGCCGTATTCTTCTCATTGGATGCACTCACTGTTGTTCCTTCCTCTCTTATCTATGGGTTCCCGCCCGCGGGCGGAGATGGGATCACGGATCCGGCCGCGCAGGGGCCGGGACGGAATAACTGCACAACGGGCATTATACCCAAAAGCGCCGCCGCTTGCAAGGGGAAATCCCCCTCCGCGCCCCGACCGGGGCCACGTTTTACACTTTGTTCACGGATACGGCCGCCGGAGACGGTCTGTTCCGCGCGGCGTCCGCATGATTCAGGGCAGTTCGCCCTGTCCCCCCATCATGTCCGCCATCTCCCGGATGCGCTCAAGCGGGAAGGGGGGCTGGGCAATGGGGCGCATGGCAATGCTCATCAGCTTGATGGGGTTGTCGTCCGCCGCCACCCGGTTGGAGGACAGCGCTCCGCAGCGCTTGCAGCGGTGGATGATGGCCCACTCGCCCCCCCGGCGCACCCAGACGGCGATGGGCTCCATCACGCCGCCGCAGTCGGCGGCGCGATCCCCCGGCTCGTCGTCCACGTGGAGGCTGGACAGGCAGTTGGGACAGTGGTTGCGGTGCTCGGTGCCCGCGCCGCCGGGGGTGACCGGACGGCCGCAGACCTTGCAGGTAAAGCTCTCGGTGCAGGCGTGGGTCTTATAATAGCCTACCTCGTACTGCCTGCGCTTATCTTCCCGTTTCATATAAGGCTCCTCTCTGGTCGGGATCAGCGGGTCTTCCGGGCAAAGGCGCTGGGGATATTCAGCTCCTCGCGGTATTTCGCCACGGTGCGGCGGGAAATGGGGCAGTCCTCCCGGGCCATCAGCTCGCACAGCTTCTGGTCGGACAGGGGCCTGCTCTTATCCTCGTTGTCGATCAGCCTGCGCAGCAGGGCGCGGGCCGCGGTACCGCCGAAGGCGGGGGCCTCTCCCCCCGCGGTGGCTGCCCGGGAAAAGAAATAGCTCATGGGGAACACGCCCTTGGAGCACTGGAGGTATTTCTCACGCACGGTGCGGCTGATGGTGGACTCGTGCAGCTCCAGCTCCTCGGCCACATCAGACATACGCAGAGGCAGCAGCGCCTGGGGCCCCTGGCGGAAAAAGGCGTTCTGCCGGTCCACAATGACCTGAGCGCAGCGCTGCAGGGTGCTCTCCCGCTGGCCGATGGCGGACAGGACGCTCTCCGCCTGCCGCAGCTTGCCGGTCAGATATTCCCTGACCTCTTTGTCCTGGCTCTCCCCCAGCAGCTGGCGGTAATAGCTGTTGATGCGGAAGGGCGGCCGCTCCCGGCGTCGGGTCCGGGCGGTCAGGCGGCCCGTCTCGTCCTCCTCTACAAATACATCGGGCAGGATATAGGGGATCTGCTCGGGCTGCTGGAATACGGCGCCGGGGCGGGGCTCCAGCTCGCGGATCAGGCGCTCTGCCTGAAGCACCTCCTCCTGCGTGATGCCCAGGCGGGCGGCGATGTCCCGGTAGTGCCGCTTGGCCAGCAGGGGCAGATAGTCCCGCACGATGGACAGAACGGGGCCGGTCTCGTGGATGCGGCGCAGCTGGAGCTCAAGGCATTGGGACAGGTCGGCTGCGCCCACGCCCGCCGGCTCCAGACGGCGGAGAATGGCAAGCCCCTCCTCCAGCCGGGCCACAGGAATGGAGGAATTCTGGGACAGCTCCTCCAGCGGGATGCGGAAATAGCCGTTATCGTCCAGACAGGCGGCCAGATAGCGCACGACCTGCGCCATGCCCTCGCTCAGGCCCAGCTGGTGGACCTGTCGGGAGAGAAAGCGGAACAGGGTCTCCTCCAGCCCGCCGTCGCTGGGCAGCAGGGCCAGGGGGTCCAGCTCGTCGTCGTCCACCCGCTGATAGAAGCGGTTCTGATAGTCGTTGTCCTCCAGCCACTTCAGCCGCCGCAGCAGGTCGCCCTCCTGATCGCTCTCGGCAGAGGGGACGCGCTCGTCCGGCTCTACCAGCGGGTTGTTCAGGGACAGCTCACGGATATAGGCGTCCAGCTCCTGAGTGCTCAGCTGGAGCAGCTCGACGCTTTGAAGCTGGAGCAGGCTGAGACGCTGGACCTGAGATTGCAGCAGCTTCATAGGCGTTGTCCCTCCGTTTCATAGCCGATATTCGGCCCTGTTTTCCAAGGAAAAGTTTAACCGATTTCAGGCCAAAAGTCAAGGAAGGGGGAGCGTTCCCCGGACGGCAGACCGCCGCCGCAGCTGGCGGAAACAAAAAGCTGAGACATCGGAAAGATGTCCCAGCTTTTTCAAATCAGAAACGCTGTTTTTCCCGCCTCAGCACAGGCCCAGGTGGTGGCGGATGAGCCCCACCGCGTACAGGGACCCCCAGGAGCAGATTACGTCGTCAGGCGCCGCCATAGACAGCACCTTGTCTACCCCCTCCTCCACACTGCCGCAGGGGAGCGCCTCAAAGCCCTGTCCCCGCAGCCAGGCGGCCAGCTCCTCCCCGGCCAGCGCCCGGGGACTGTCAGGAGTGACGGTGACGAACGCCTTTGCCAGAGGCATGGCCCGGCGCATCATCCCCTGCCAATCCTTATCTGCAAGCACACCGGCAAGGAAGATCAGCTTTTCCCGGGGAAACAGCTCCTCCATTGCCTCCATCAGGGCATCCACGCACTGGGGATTGTGGCCGCCGTCGATGATGAAATCCGGGGCCCGGCGGGCCAGTTCCAGCCGGCCCGGCCACTTGCTGTCCGCCAGACCCTGACGGATGGCCTCGTCAGAGATCTGCCAGCCCTTCTCCCGCAGGCTCCATGCAATATCCAGCGCGGTGATGGCATTATACCGCTGGTATTCCCCCAGCAGAGAAATGCGGAATGTGCCGGCATCGCGGTAGGAAAACACCTGCCCGTCCAGTCCGACAGACTGCACCTTCATGGTCTCAGGCGCCGTCACCGTGAGGGGGATGTCCAGTTCACGGCAGACACCCTCCACCACCTCCTCGGCCTCCCTGCTCTGGTGGTACAGCACACAGCGGCAACCGGGCTTCAGGATCCCGGATTTTTCCTTTGCGATCAGAGCCACAGTATTGCCCAACTCCTGGGTGTGCTCCAGCCCGATGTTGGTCAGAACCGCCACCTCAGGCGCCGGGATCACGTTGGTGGAGTCCATGCGGCCGCCAAGGCCCACCTCCAGCACCACAATGTCGCATTTCTGCTCCGCAAAGAAGGCCATTCCCACTGCCGTCATCAATTCAAACTCGGTGGGAAAGTCCTCCATTCCGTCCGCCAAATTCAAAACCTGCTCGGTCAGACGACCCAGAGTCTCGTCCGCGATGGGTTCACCGTTCACCTGCATCCGCTCATGAAAGCGGAACAGATGGGGAGAGGTGAACAGACCCGTGCGATACCCCGCCGCCGCCAGCACGGACGCCGTCATAGCCGCAGTGGAGCCCTTCCCGTTGGTCCCGGTGATATGCACGAATTTTAAAGTGCGCTCCGGATTGCCCATGCGGGCCAGCAGCGTCTGGGTGCGCTCCAGTCCGGGCTTGCGCCCCACCCAGGAGCGCTCATGGATCAGATCGATCGCCTGTTGTCCAGTCATAGTTTCCCCTCCCTGTCAAAGGCAGCCGTTCAAAGAATGATCTCCCGTACATAGTAAAGCATAACCGCAGCCATGTCAAATATCCGGGGGCTATCAGCCGTATAAAAAACGTCTATTTCCCATGCTCTGTGTGTGCGGGTCTTCAAATATACAACTCCCAATTCCTTTTTGTGTTCCCCGCCCCCGCAGGTGGGGCGGGGAACACTGATATTTCTTCTGCAAAGGAACATGAAAGGAAATTGGGATATATACAAAAAACAGGACAGCCGAAACTGTCCTGTTTGTGTTGGCGTTACCTATCTTTCCAGTCCGTCGCCAGACAAGTATTTTCGGCAGAAGCGAGCTTAACTTCC
>CAKUHV010000040.1 GCA_934659445.1 uncultured Oscillospiraceae bacterium
AGTCGATGATATGGATGGGCTGATCCGCCGGATAGCGGTCCTTCTCGTCGTTGACCATCTCCAGAAAGCGGTTGATCTGCCGGTACTTGTCGTACATGGTGCGGACGACCTTCCCGTCTTTGGTGAACACGCCCATATCCACCAGCGGGGGGATGATCTCCCCCTCCCGCAGCAGATAGTTCTTCTCCCGGTCATGGCCGCTCTGCTGTCTGGGTCTGAGCATGCAGCGCCGGCGGTTGAACAGAGGCTTTCCCTTTTTTGTCCGCTTCAGGCTGTACTGATACTCCGTATCCCAGGCGTTCAACTGCCGGAAGCTCTCCATCAGCCCGGCCAGCAGGGGCAGCAGCTCCTGCTCCTCCACATTCTCGTGGAACGCCTGGTTGTTCCGGAACCGCTCGAGCTGCCAGGCCAGCCCACGTCGGGTCAGGGTGACCCGTTTTTCCTGCTGTTCCGCGTCCCTGGGGTCGCTGAGCACGATCTGATAGGCGTCCGGCCCCGCACAGCGGGCCAGCAGAGGCATAAGCTCCTCCATGGGCTCCCTCATTTCCTCTCCCCGAGGTCTGTCTCCTCCGGCGCGCACAAAAGGGTGATGATCTTGTGGTAAAACACGTCCGGCTCCCGGCGGAAGCGCGCCGCGGCAGCCGCAGCGGCCTCTGGCGTGGGCATCAGGGCGGACAGCTCCATCAGGGGGCCGCCGTCGTCCTCGAAGTGGAGTGCCAGCTGACAGGTGCCGTCCTGACTGGGGGTGACCTCCGCCCGGATCTGTTTTTCCCGGCGCAGGGCGTCGTTCAGGGCCACCAGATTTTCGTCGCACCGGGTGCGCACGGAGTAGGGCAGACTGGTGTCCGTGATCTCGCTGTTGCGGCGTCCCTTCTCGGTGGGGGAGAACAGCTCTCCCTCCTGATGCAGATTGCCCGTTTTGACCAGATGCTGCACCGCCTGATTCAGGGAGAAATAGTCCACCCCGGCGTCGCACAGGGCGATCTCATACAGCTGCAAAAAGGTGATGGGGGCCGCCGCCCGGGAGATGATGTACATCACCAGCAGCTTCAGATCCAGCTCGTCCTGAATAAAGCCCATTGCCACAAAAACCACTCCTTCCGGTGGGGGCTACGGCCCGGCGCTCCGGGCCGTCAGATCCGTCTGCACGGATTATAGCACATCTGCCCGGAAAAGGACAAGGGGAAACGCCCCGCAGACACCAAAAAACCGGACAGTCATAAGATGGGGTGAGTCCAAGCAAACCCGGGCGGCCCGTCCGCCCCCATCTGTCATAGGAGGGATCACCATGCCTGAAAAGGTGGTACCCGGCCCCGTGAGCGACAACCGCAGCATCCGGGAGGCCGTGTGCATACACACAAGAAAGATCTTTGACTCCTGCAAGGACAAAGACTGTATCGAGGATCTCCGCGTCTACCCCACCCGCTCCTCCCAGATCATTCTGGATCAGGCCAGCTGTGTCAAGGCTGGTCAGGCGGAGCTGCTGTACGCCTACATCAATGTGGAGCCCATCAGCTTCAACAAGGGCTTTTACACCGTAGACGTGCGGTATTTCTACCGTATCACCGGCGACGCCTTCACCGGGGCCGCCCGGCCGTCGGAGTTCACCGGCCTGGCCGTGTTCAACAAGCGGGCCGTGCTCTTCGGCAGCGAGGGCAGCGCCAAGGTGTTCACCTCCACCGCCGCCGACCGCATGGAGGATGAGCAGGGCGTTCCCGCCGTCAGCTCCCCGCTGGCGGTGGTGGAGTCCGTAGACCCCCTGATCCTTGGGATGAAGCTGATGACCGTGGGCGACTGCTGCCCCTGTGACTGCGGCGTGACCGAGATCCCCGCCTTCATTCTGGCCCAGTTCCCCGAGGCGCTGGTGACCGAGGGGGACCTCCACCGGCTGTATGTCACCCTAGGGCAGTTCTCCATCATCCGTCTGGAGCGGGACACCCAGCTGCTTATCCCCGCTTACGACTACTGCGTGCCGGAGAAGGAGTGCAGCTGCGATGACGGCCGGTGCGAGGAGCCCGACCCCTGTCAGGTCTTCCGGCAGGTGCAGTTCCCTGTGGAGGAGTTCTTCCCGCCCAACGCCCTGCCCACACCCCCCAGCGGCTACCGCGAGGTCAGGGCCTGCTGCCGGTAAGCGCGTATGCGCCTGCGCCGGCAGTATCTGACCCGGAACGACTGCTTTCTGGCCGGACGGATCATCACCCCCCGCGGGGTGATGATCCACTCCACCGGGGCCGACAACCCCCGGGTCAGCCGCTATGTACCGGGGAACGAGGAGCTTGGCCGGAACTCCGGCGGAAACCACTGGGACCGGCCAGGGCTGGACAAATGCGTCCACGCCTTTGTGGGGAAGTTTTCCGACGGGACGGCGGGCATCGTCCAAACGCTGCCCTGGGACTGCCGGGGCTGGCACTGCGGCCGGGGCCCGTTGGGCAGCGGCAACGACACCCACATCGGCTTTGAGCTGTGCGAGGATGATCTGGCCGACAAAGACTATTTTCGGGCCGTCTACGCCCAGGCGGCGGAGCTGACCGCCGCCCTGTGCCGCCGGTTCCGGCTGGACCCTTTGGCGGACGGCGTGGTCCTGGCCCACGCGGAGGGGGCCCGTCGGGGCATCGCCAGCGATCACGGCGACCCCATCCACTGGTTCTCCCGCTTCGGCGTGACCATGGACGACTTCCGCGCCGACACCGCCGCCCGAATGGAGGAAACACCCATGACTCAGGAACAGTTCGACGCCATGCTGGCCGACTGGCTGCGGCGGCAGGGGGAGCAGTCCGCCGACGGCTGGGCCGCCCCCCTGCTGGAGCGGGCCAAGGCCGCCGGCATCACCGACGGCACCCGCCCCCGCAGCTTCGCCACCCGGCAGGAGGCCGCCGCCATGGTCCTGGCGGCGCAAAAGTTAAAGGACAAATAAGCCTGTCGAAAAAGTGGCTTCTCCACTTTTTCGACAATATTAGAGCCCCGGTCATAGACCGGGGCTCAACATTTTTACATTAGTGGCGCAAAGATCCGCAGAAAGCTGCGGTACATACTGACGATTGGGCTCAGGTGCCTGTACTGCCGCAGCTCCACCTTCTGGCTGACCGCCACGGTCTGCTCAAAGTCCCGGCGGATGTCCGGGATACAGGGGGCCTCGCAAAGCCAGACGCCGTCCTCGAAGTGGAGGAACAGGCTGCGGTAGTCCAGATTCACCGTGCCTACGGTGGCATAGCGGTCGTCTACCACGAAGTTCTTGGCGTGGATAAAGCCGGGGGTGTACTCATAGATCTCCACCCCCGCCTCCAGCAGGGGCGGGTAATGGGCCCGGGTCACCTCGAACACATAGCGCTTATCGGGAATATGTGGAGTGATGATCCTTACGTCCACCCCGGATTTGGCGGCGTTGCACAGGGCAGTGCTGGTGGCCACATCGATGATCAGGTAGGGCGTGGTGATATAGATATACTTTCTGGCCCGGGAGATCATGTTCAGATATACCGTCTGTGCCACCCGCTCGTTGTCCAGGGGGGTGTCGGTGTAGGGCTGGACATATCCCGTCCAGGGCTTTACCGGGAAGGGCGGCGGACGGAAGCGGCTGAAGTCCTCCTCCCAATTGGAGATGTGGTCCCACATGGACAGAAACATCACCGTCACCGACCAGGCGGCGTCCCCCTCCAGGCGGATCATGCTGTCCTTCCAGTGGCCGAAGCGCACCTTCCGGTTCACATACTCGTCCGCCAGATTGACGCCGCCGGTAAAGGCGGTCTCGCCGTCCACCACGATGAACTTCCGGTGGTCCCGGTTGTTCAGCCGCAGGGACACCAAGGGCACGAACCGGTTGAACACCCGGCACTGGATGCCCCGGGCGGCCATCTGCTCGTTATAGTTCCGGGGCAGGGTGTACATGCACCCCATGTCGTCATAGATCAGGCGCACCTCCACCCCCTGGGCGGCCTTGCGCTCCAGGATGTCCAGGATGCTGTCCCAGAACGCCCCCGGCTCGATGATGAAATACTCCAGAAAAATATACCGCTTGGCCCTCTCCAGATCCTCCAGGATCCGGGGCATGGCCAGGTCGCCCAGGGCGAAATACTCCGTCTCCGTATTGGTGTAAGCGGGGCAGGCGGCGTAGTTCTCCAGATACCGGGCCTGTCCGGCGGCATCCTCCCCCAGCACCAGCAGGTCGTCGGCCTTGAAGTCCTCCCGAAGGGCAAGGGCAAACTTTCTGCCGATGTCCTCCAGGCGGCGCGCCGTGCGCTTGGGCACCCGGCCGCCCCCCATCAGCAGGTAGAACACCCCGCCGAACACCGGGAAGATCACTACCAGCAGCAGCCAGACGATCTTATACCCCGGCTCGCTGCGGCTGCTCATGATAGCCAGAGCGGCCAGAATGCTCAGAGCGATACAGGACCAGTAGAAAAAGGCCACATGCTCGGAGAAGGAGGTGACCATCAGCACCAGGGTGACGATCTGGGCGAGCAGAGCCACCCCCACCAGCACAGAGCGGTGGAACAGGATGCGGTTGAGCTTTTTCATCTGCCGTGCCCCCTTTCCGTTTTAGCTGGACGTCCGCCCTGTCAGGGCATCTGCTCCAGCCAGCAGCGGGTCTGCCCCTGCTGGATGGTGATCACGCCGTAGCTGCTGCGGGCCGTGCCCGGATTCATCACCCACAGGCCATCCTCCAGCTGTTCACAGTATGCCCGGTGGGTGTGGCCGAACAACAGAATGTCCGCGTTCATCTTCCGCGCCCGGGCGATGGCGGCGCCGTACCCGCTCTTGACGCCCCAGGTGTGGCCGTGGCCCATCAGGACGGTCTTGCCCTCCAGCGCGATGCACTTCTCGGCGGGCTGCATGGTCCAGCCGTCGCAGTTGCCCGGCACCATGGCCACGGGCAGCATGGGACAGGCGTAGGACAGTTCCTCAGCGTCGTCCAGAATATCCCCCAGGTGGATGATCTGCTGGGGCTTCTCCCGCTCCACAGCGTCGATCATGCCGCCCACGGAGCGGTGGGAATCAGAAAAAACAAGGATCTTCAAAAGGGGTCACCTTCTCATTGCGTCCGCATAGAATAAAGTATCTGAAAGCAAAGGTGGGAGCGCGCCATGAAGCAGACAGGCACGCCCTCCGGCATTCCGGAGGAGCTGATGAAAAACAGGCAGGCCATCGGCAAGCTGGCCCAGTCCGGCCAGGCCAAACGGCTGGTGCAGCTGCTGGAGCAGTCCGGCGGCGTCAAGGACGCGGCCCAGGCCGCCGCGGCGGGCAAGCCGGAGCAGCTGATGGCCATGATGGACCGGCTCATGTCCACCCGGGAGGGGGCCGACCTGATGGAGGCCCTCAGCCGGCAGGTGAAGCAGGCGGGGCTGGACTGACACGAGCAGCGGGAGAGGGGGACCGCCATGGCGGAATTTGAGGAAAAACTCAGCAGCATCCTGGGCGACCAGAACGCCATGAGCCAGATCATGGCCCTGGCCCAGTCCCTGTCCGGCGGCGGGGAGCACCCGCCGGGGGCGCAGCCGTCCTCTCCCCCGCCCCCGGCTCCCCCGCCGGAGGGCGACCCGGCCGCCGCCCTGGGGCAGCTGGACCCCCGGCTGCTCCAGCTGGGAGGACGCATCCTGCGGGAGTATCAGAGCGGCGAGGATAAAAACGCCGCCCTTCTCCTTGCCCTGAAGCCCTTCCTGCGGCAGGAGCGGTACGCCAAGGTGGATCAGGCGGTGCAGCTGGCCCGGCTGGCCCGGGTGGTGCGGACAGCACTGACGTCAATGGGCGAGACAGGAGGGGACACGCATGTATAACCGATATATCCCCCAGGGGGGTACATATACCCGGGTGCGGGTGGAGGACGCTCCGCCGTCCCCGGTCCAGACTCCCCCGCCGCCCCCGGCGGACGCGCCCCAGAAAGGGCGCTCCCTGCCGGAGCTGTCCTCTCTCCTGTTCGGACGGGGGGAGCAGGGGGGCGGCATATCCGGCCTTCTGAAGGCGCTGAAGCTGGACGATCTGGACAGCGGGGACATCCTGCTGCTGCTCATCGTCCTGTTTCTGCTGGTGGAGGGGGACGACCTGGAGCTGGTCATCGCCCTGGGTCTTGTGCTTATTATGGGGCTGAACGACTGTAAAGTGGAATAACTTCACTCAAGAGCGTGCTTTACCGTGCCGTCAGGCAGGGCGAACTCCGTGGTGCTGGGACAGGGGGACTGGATGGCAGAGTAGGCCGTCATGCGGTAGACCAGCTCCCCCGCCTTCTCCGTCTCCGCGGAGATCAGCAGGCCGGACTGGATGTTCACCCACCAGCGGCGGACATAGTCCTCCTCCGGCTGCTCCGACTGCACATAGATACAGGCCACGCCCCCCCGCTCCTCATATCCGGCGTCGGTGATGGACTCCGGCGGCAGATCCAGAACGGTCTCGTAGGTGGGGATCTGCTGGGCCAGATCGGCAGCCAGCTGGTCGGCTGGCACAGACACATAGCTGCGGCTGCCCTCGTACCAGAACCAGCTCTCCTCCGGGCCCACCATGTCCCAGCGGATAGAGCCGTTCCCCGCCACCCGGCGGACCTTGGTCCAGCCGCCGTCCGTCCAAACCCGGATCTGGGCGGAGGAGGAGCCTCCGGTCCAGAAGCGCTCCACCGTCAGCTCCCGGTAGCAGCTGTCCGTGCGGGACAGGGTGGCGATCACGCTCTGGACCGTCTGAGGGGTGATCTCCAGCGTCTCATAGGTCCGGCTATCCGAGGTGCTGCCCGATGCACCGGACTGGTCGCTCTCCGTCTTGGGCAGGGTGACCTGGGGGGTGTTCAGCACGAACAGTCCCCGGCCGAAGCTGGTAAACATGGCGCCCACGATGAGGGCGATGACCAGCAGGGTCAGCAGCAGCCGATTTTTCTGTTCCACGTCCTCACCGTCCTTCTGTCAGTGCCCTTACAGCCCGAAGGGCTCGGGGGGCTCCTTCCGCAGACCGAAGCGGTATTCGATGGCGTCGGCGATGCGCCGGCAGGCCTGTCCGTCGCCGTATGGGTTCACGGCGTGGGCCATAGCGGCATAGGCCGCCGGGTCGTCCAGCAGCTGCTCCGCCATGCGGACAATGGTCTGCCGGTCCACACCGGCCAGCTTCACCGTGCCCGCCTGCACGGCCTCGGGGCGCTCCGTCTCTCTCCGCAGGACAAGCACCGGCTTGCCAAGGGCGGGGGCCTCCTCCTGAAGGCCGCCGGAGTCGGTCATCACCAGATAGCACCGGGCCATCAGGTTATGCATCTCCTCCACATTCAGGGGGGAGATCAGCTTTACGTTGTTCATGCCGTCCAGATGGCGGTGGGCGCACTCCTGCACCACCGGGGACAGGTGGACGGGGTAGACCAGGGTGATCTCCGGGTGGCTGCGGGCAATGTCGGCCAGAGCGGACATGATGTCCTCCATGGGCTGGCCGTAGTTCTCCCGCCGGTGGCAGGTGACCAGCACCACCTTCCGGCTCCGGTAGTCCAGCCCGTTCAGCACGGGGTCGGAAAACCGGAAGCCGGACTTCACCGTGGTCTGAAGGGCATCGATCACCGTGTTGCCGGTAAGGAACACCCCGTCGGTGATATTCTCCCGGGCCAGATTGTCCCGGTTGGCCGCGGTGGGGCAGAAATGCAGGTCGGCAATGGCCCCCACCATACGGCGGTTCATCTCCTCCGGGAAAGGGGACCACTTGTCATAGGTGCGCAGTCCGGCCTCTACATGGCCCACGGGGATCTGGTGGTAGAAGGCCGCCAGCGCCCCGGAGAAGGTGGTGGAGGTATCCCCGTGGACCAGCACCAGGTCGGGCCGGGACTGCTCCAGCACGCCGTCCATCCCCGTCAGACACCGGGAGGTAATGGCGGACAGGGTCTGCCGGGGCTGCATGATGTTCAGGTCGTAGTCGGGCTTCAGCCGGAAGATCTCCAGCACGCTGTCCAGCATCTGCCGGTGCTGGGCGGTGACGCAGCAGATGGCCTGAATCCCCGGACGGCGGGACAGCTCGATGGCCAGGGGGGCCATTTTAATGGCCTCCGGCCGGGTGCCGAATATAGTCATGACTTTCACAGGCTTCATTTTTCCGAGCGATCCTCCTCGCCGAAGAAGTTGTCGTTGCCGCCAATGGGGCTGTTCTTCCCCTGGGTGGCCTGGGCGTGGTCCAGAAACACCTTGCCCGCCAGAGCGCCGCACAGGCACAGGGCCAGCAGGAACAGCATGGCCTTTACCACGCCGGTGGTGGCCAGCACCACGGCGGACAGGCCCAGAATGGCGGAGATGACGTACAGCACGGCCACCGCCTGCTTCTGGGAAAAGCCCATGTCGATCAGCCGGTGGTGCAGGTGACCCCGGTCAGGGGTCATGGGGGACTGCCCGTGGGATACCCGGCGGAGAATGGCAAAGCAGGTGTCGAAAATGGGCAGAGCCAGCACCAGAAAGGGCACGGCGAAGGACATGATGGCGTACAGCTTGAACAGGCCCTGAATGGACACCACCGCCAGCACAAAGCCCAGGAAGGTGGAGCCCGTGTCCCCCATGAAGATCTTGGCGGGGTTCAGGTTATAGGGCAGAAAGCCCAGACAGCCGCCGGCCAGAGCGGCGGTGAGAATGGCGATAGAGGGCTCCGCCACAGTCAGGGCAATGACCAGCAGGGTCATGGAGCTGATGGTGGACACGCCGCAGGCCAGACCGTCCAGCCCGTCGATCAGATTGACGGCGTTGGTGATGCCCACGATCCACAGCACGGAGATGGGGATGGACAGCCAGCCCAGCTCCCAGAAGGGATTGGAGCTGAAAATGTTGGGGTTGGACAGCAGGAAGATCCGGTTGCCCATGAGCACGGCGATCAGCGCCGCGCAGATCTGCACCACTAGCTTCAGCTTGGCCCCCAGTGCGTAAATGTCGTCGAAAATACCCAGAACGACGATGACCACCGCCCCCAGCAGCATTCCCCGCAGGGGGAGGGTCAGGGGCAGGAACACCAGCACGCTGAGCAGAAAGCCGAAAAAGATGGCCAGTCCGCCCATGCGGGGGATGGGGTGGTCGTGCATCCGCCGCCCATCCTTGGGTACGTCCACCGCGCCGATGCGGAAGGCCAGGGCGCGCACCACCGGCGTGGTGATCAGGGCCACCACCGCCGCCGTGAGCATGGCGGCGGTGACGGTGCCCACAGTAGAGAGATCAAATACCATAATTTAACTCCCGATCTGTCTTTGGAATGATTTATCTGTGCGGAACGGGTGTCAGCGGGCCACAAAGCCCACCTTTTTATACACCTTGCGCAGGGTCTTGTTGGCCACATAGCCCGCCTTCTCGGCCCCGGCCTTGTACACGCTCTCCAGATAGGCCTTGTCCGCCAGAATGCGCTCGGCCTCCTCCCGGATGGGACGCAGGGTCTCCGCCACCGCCTCGCCCACGGCGGGCTTGAAGGCGCCGTAGCCCTGACCGTCGAACTCCTGCTCGATCTCCCCATAGCTCTTGCCCGTGACCGCGGAGTAGATGGACATCAGGTTGGACACGCCGGGCTTGCTCTCCGGGTCGTAGCGGACACAGCGCTGGGTATCGCTGTCGGTGACGGCGCGCTTGAATTTGCGCATGATGTCCTCCGGCTTCTCCATCAGGTAGACGGAGCCGTTGGGGTCCTTGTCGGACTTGGACATCTTGCTGGTGGGGTCGCTCAGGCTCATCACCCGGGCGCCCACCTTGGGGATGTAGGGCTCGGGGATCTTGAACACGTCGCCGTAGATGTGGTTGAAGCGCTCGGCGATGTCCCGGGTCAGCTCCACATGCTGCTTCTGGTCGCTGCCCACGGGGATAAAGTCGGGCTGATACAGCAGGATGTCGGCGGCCATCAGGGCGGGATAGGTGAACAGGCCGCCGTTGATGTTGTCGGCATTCTTGGCGGACTTGTCCTTGAACTGGGTCATGCGGGACAGCTCGCCGAACATGGTGTAGCAGTTCAGCACCCAGCCCAGCTCAGCGTGGGCGGGGACGTGGGACTGGATGAACAGGGTGTTCTTCTCCGGATCCAGACCGCAGGCGATATACTGGGCCAGCTGCTCCAGAGTGCGGCGGCGCAGCTTGGCGGGGTCCTGCCGCACGGTGATGGAGTGCATATCGGCCATAAAGTAGTAGTTGTCAAATTCGTCGGTGCGCTCCACCCAGTTCTTGATGGCCCCCAGATAGGAGCCCAGGGTCAGGTCGCCGCTGGGCTGGATACCGGAGAGCATTACCTTTTTCTCGTCCATATATGTGAGCTTCCTTTCTATTTGTGACTTCTCCCCTGGGGGGAGAAAACTGAACTGTCGCAGTGTATTATTTTACCACGCATTTCCCATTTAGGCAAATCCAATTTCATCGTTCCTGTTTCTTCTTTTTCCGATCGGAGCTCCGGGCCCGATCCGCATATTCCCGGCGGCCCCGGCGCCGGGTCCCCGACGCCCCGCGGGACGCGGGACTGAAAAAGAATTGAGGGGGCGTAAGCGGCCCCCGCTCTTGCAATTGTGCCGTCTTTCCCTTATAATGTATCCGATCATCCGATTCTATCATGGACGGGAGGGCCTTTTCATGTCTCTGGACGACTCCGTCCGCGCTCTGCTTTCCCGGGTCACCCCCCAGCAGCGCTGTGCCTTTTTCTCCTGCGCCTTGGCGGGCTACCTGACCCACCTATATGCGTTCACCAATCTGATCCCCAACTCCGACGGGCTCAGCCGCATGTGTGACCCCCAGCAGATGACCGTGTCCGGCCGCTGGTTCCTGCACTGCGCCTCCTCCTTCACCGCCTTTACCCAGATGCCGGCGGTCATCGGTTTTTTCTCCGTGCTGTTCCTCGCTCTTGCTGCCGCTCTGGCGGTGGACCTGCTGGGGCTGAACAGCCGGACGCTGTCCGCCCTGGCCGGTGCAGTCATGGCCGTGTTCCCGGCCATGGGGTACACCTATCTCTACCTGTTCACCGCCGCGGCCTACGCCTTCGCCATTCTTCTGGCGGTCTGGGCGGTGTGGCTGGCGGCCAAGGGCGGCTGGCCGGCGTGGTGTGCCGGCGTGGTGCTGCTGGCCCTTTCCATGGGCACCTATCAGGCCTACGTCGCCGTGGCCGTCTCCCTATCCCTGCTGGCGGTGCTGCGGGCCGCGCTGACCCCCTCCGAGTCCCTGAAAAGCACCGCCCGTCTGGGGCTGCGCCTTGTGGCCTTTCTGGCTGCGGGTGCTGTGCTGTACTACGTTATTCTGCAAATTTTCCTGAAGGTCAAGCAGCTGGAGCTGCTGGACTATCTGGGCATGAGTCAGACCGGCCCCGCCGCTCTGCTGGGGCAGCTGCCCCGCCTGGTGCTCACCGCCTACAAGCAGGTGGTCTCCTTCTTCCTCGTTCCCGGGGGCAGCAGCCCCTTCACCACCAATGTGTTCGCCGCCCTCACCTTTCTGCTGGCTCTGTGCGCCTGCGGCTGCCTGCTCTCCCTCTGGATGACTAAGGAGCAGCGGCAGGGCTGGCGCGTGGCCGGGGCCCTGGCTATGCTGGCTCTCCTCCCTCTGGGGGCGGGCTTTGCCCAGATCATCGCCCCCTTCTCCGACGCCACCCCCATCATGAAGTACGCCTATGTGACCCTGTATCTGGTGGCCATTCTGGTCATCGACCTGGGGCTGCCCCATATGAAGGCGGCCACACGGCCCCTGTGCGGCGGACTGACCTGCGCGGCTATGATCGCCGTGTGCCTGTACAGCGCCAACATTGACAACCTGCTGTACACCGCCTCGGCTCAGGCCCACCGCTCTCTGCTCAGCTACGCCACCGCCATGCTCACCCGCATCCAGAGCTGTCCCGGCTACGATGGAACGCAGGAGATCGTCATCGTTGGCTCCTTCCCCGCCGACCGGTTCCACTCTGACATTGACAGCTACGCCCTCATCGACCACTACAGCGTGCCCATCCACACGGAGGCCCCGCTGAACAAGCATATCTATTACTACTTCAACGACTGGCTGAACGTCCCCATGGCCGAGCCCGACGAGGACACCATGAAGGCCGTAGCCGCCAGTGATACCTTCCGCTCCATGCCCCTCTACCCCGCCGACGGCAGCGTCGCCCTTCTGGACGGCCGGGTGGTGGTGAAGGTGCAGGAGGAGTATACCCCAAAATCCGATTACGAGATCGCTTACGAGAACAGGAGATGACAGCCGTGGAAAAGACCGGAATGCTGTCCGTGGTCATTCCCGCCTATAACGAGGAGCCCAACATCCGCGCCGCCGTGAAGGCCATCGGCGGGGCGCTGGCAAAGGAAAACATCCCCTACGAGCTGGTGTTCGTGGACGACGGCTCCCGGGACAACACCTGGGCCTGCGTGCAGGAGCAGGCCAATGCAGACCCCCATGTGCGGGGGGTCAGCTTCTCCCGGAACTTCGGCAAAGAGGCCGCCATTTTCGCCGGCCTGGCTCAGGCGGAGGGGGCCTGCGCCGCAGTCATCGACTGCGACCTTCAGCATCCGCCGGAGAAGCTGGCGGAGATGTACCGTCTGTGGCAGGAGGGCTATCAGGTGGTGGAGGGCGTCAAGGTCAGCCGGGGCAAGGAGAACCCCCTGCACACTCTGGCGGCCAGGACCTTCTACTCCGCCATCAGCAGCGCCACGGGCATCGATATGTCCCGGGCCTCCGACTTCAAGCTGCTGGACCGCCGGGCGGTGGACACCCTGCTGGCCCTGCGGGAGAAAAACGCCTTTTTCCGGGCCCTGTCCTCCTGGATCGGCTTCAGGACCGCCCGGGTGGAATTTGAGGTGCAGCCCCGGCTGGAGGGCACCTCCAAGTGGTCGCTGAAGAGCCTGATCCGCTACGCAGTGACCAATCTGGCGGCCTTCTCCTCCGCCCCCCTTCAGATCGTCACCTTTCTGGGGGTGATCGTGTTCCTGTGCTCCGTCATTCTGGGCATCCACTCCCTGTGGCAGAAGCTCACCGGCCAGGCGCTGGAGGGCTTTACCACCGTGATCCTGCTGATCCTGTTCATCGGCAGCATCCTGATGATCTGCCTGGGCATTCTGGGCTATTATCTGGCCAAGATCTACGAGGAGATCAAGGATCGCCCCCGCTACATCGTGGCCGAGCGCTGCGGGGAGGACGAGCATGATCGCTAAGCTGAAGCAGTTCTTCGACCCCTCCTTCTTCCGCTTTCTCATCGTGGGATGCGTCAATACTCTGGTGGGCTACGGCGTCATGTTCGGCCTTTACAATCTGGCCGGGCTGCACAGTCTGGGCGACCTGGGCTACTGGATCTCCTCCGCCGCCAACTATGTGGTGGGCAGCATCGTCAGCTACTTTCTGAACAAGCACTTCACCTTCCGCAGCACGGAAAAGGGCGCCCGGGTGGTGGGGCGGTTCATCCTGAACATCACCGTGTGCTACCTGCTGGCCTACGGGCTGGCCAAGCCCTTCGTTACCTGGCTGCTGTCCGGCTCCGGCCTGAGTCAGCAGGTACAGGGCAACCTGACCATGCTGGGGGGCTCCGGCCTGTTCGTGGTGCTGAACTATCTGGGTCAGCGCTTCTTCGCCTTCCGGCAGAAGTAAAAGAGAGAGCATAAACGGCCTTTCGCTCCAAAGGAGCGGAAGGCCGTTCCAGCTTGTCGAAAAAGTCTTTTCGACAAGCTGGAGAAGATTTTGAAACTTTGAAAAAGTTCCAAAATCTTATGA
>CAKUHV010000041.1 GCA_934659445.1 uncultured Oscillospiraceae bacterium
CCTGACGGCACGGGAGATATCTCAACCATTACCATCGTCCAAAGCGCAAAAATGCGTCCGGACAAGGTCTTTCGTGCCAATGTTATCAGCAACGGCGACCCCCTGGAGATCTACACCAGCGGGGACGGCGGGGTCATTTTCAAAAAGTATTCCCTGATGGGCGGGCTGTCGGAATTCGCGGGGCAGCTGTGCGACACTCTGAACCGGACCACCGGCCGGCCCGCAGTGATCACAGACCGGGACAGCTGCATCGCCGCGGCGGGACAGCCCCGGCGGGAGCTGTCCGACCAGCGCCTGTCCCCGGAGGTGGAGCGGCTGATGGAGGGGCGGCAGATCTATCAGCACCGCCCCGGCGAGGCGGCCATCCCCCTGTGCGCCGACAAGGAGAAATACTGTCTGTCCATTGCGGCCCCAATCCTGTCCCAGGGGGATGTGCTGGGCTGCGTAGCCTTTGTGGGGGAGGGCGAGGGACTCAACAGCGGCGAGGTGGAGTATAAGCTGGCCCAGTCCATCGCCGCCTTTCTGGGCAAGCATATGGAGAGCTGAAAAATACCCATCGGGAAGTGTCCCGATGGGTATTTCTTATGGAAGGGGCTCGTCCAGCTTTTTCAGCACCTTTTTGAACTGGCGGGAGAACAGGACCGTGGTGCAGCTCATGGCGATCACATCCGCGGTGGGCTCTGCCAGATAGACGGCGCTGGTCTGGTCGGGCAGCAGATGGGGCAGCAGGTAGATCAGGGGCAGCAGCAGGATGAATTTGCGCAGCACGGCCACAAAGATGGAACAGGGGGCGTTGCCGATGGACACGAAGGTCATCTGACAGGCGATCTGCAATCCGAACAGGAACAGGGCGGCGCAGTACAGGCGCAGGGCGCGGGCCGTAAAGGCGATGAGCTCTGGATTCGGGGTGAACATGCGGGCGAACAGCTGGGGGAAGAGCATAATCGCCGCCCACAGCAGGACGGAGTAGATCAGGCTGACCGTCAGCAGCAGGCGGAAGCTGGCCCGCACCCGCTGGCTGTTCCGGGCCCCGTAGTTGTAGCTGGTGATGGGCTGGGCCCCCTGGGCGATGCCCTGAAGGGGCAGCATGGCAAACTGCATCACGCTGGACAGGATGGTCATGGCCCCCACCGCCGGGTCTCCGCCGTATTTCAGCAGGGAGGAGTTGAAGCACACGGAGATGACGCTCTCGCTGCTCTGCATGATGAAGGCGGCCAGCCCCAGAGCCACGCAGGGCAGGATGAGCCTGGCCTGGGGCCGGAGGTACTGCCGCTTCAGCCGCAGGGCGGTGCGGGGGCCGGTGAGGAACCGGAGCACCCAGACGCAGGACACGGCCTGAGACAGCACCGTGGCCAGGGCGGCCCCGCGCACGCCCATGTGCAGGCCGAAGATGAAGATGGGGTCCAGAATGATGTTGCACACCGCGCCGATGAGCACGGTCTTCATCCCCACGGGGGCGAAGCCCTGAGCGGTGATGAAGGCGTTCAGCCCCAGAGTCAGCTGGACGAACACGGTGCCCACGGCATAGATGCCCATATAGGCCGCGGCGTACTCAATGGTGTTTTCACTGGCGCCGAAGAGCAGCAGCAGATCCCGACCCCACAGCAGCAAAACGGCGGTGAGCACGGCGGAGATGGCCAGCTGCATGGTAAAGCAGCCGCCCAGGATCTTTTCCGCGCCGTCGTGATCCTCCCGGCCCATATAGATGGAGGCACGGGGCGCGCCGCCGGAGGCCACAAAGGCCGCGAAGGCGGACACCAGAATGATCAGGGGCAGACAGACGCCCACCCCGGTCAGGGCCAGAGTTCCATCCGCCGGCATGTGGCCGATGTAGATGCGGTCTACGATGTTGTACAGCATGTTCACCAGCTGGGCGATCACCGTGGGCACCGCCAGCCTGAACAGCAGCTTGCCCACGGGCTGAGTGCCCAAAAACGCTTTGTCCTGAGCCATGGATCAAGTTTCCTTTTTTCTGATGTTTTCCTGATCCTGCAGCATGGCCAGCACCTCGTGGCGCTGGGCGCGGCAGTCCCCCTCCCCCATGCGGAAGTAGGTGCCCCCATAGGGGTCCTGCCCGATGTACACCGGCCGCAGCCGGGCGGGGGCCCGGGGGACGAAGATGGCCACGATCTGATTGCCCCCGGCGTTCAGAAGCTGCACGTCCTCCCGCCGGAGGATGTTGGCGCTGACCACATCCGGGTCGTTCACCATGTCCCAGAACTCCTCCGCCAGAGCCTGAGGGTCAAACAGGGGCACGGAGTACAGGCTCTTGTCCTCCTCGTCCTCCGCCACCCCCAGCAGGATCACGCCCCCAAGGGTGTTGGCAAAGGCGGAGTAGGTCTCCCACAGGCTGTGGGGCAGGCCACCCTGAGCCCGTTTGGCCTCGATGCGGGCGTCCTCCCGGTATTCCGAAAGAAATTCCAGCGTATCCATAGATATATCCTTTCAGTCGGCAGCGGCAAGATCCCGGAAGGCCAGATTCAGATCTACGTTGGTGCTCACGCCGGGCACCGACCCCGTGTGGCTGTACTGCCAGATGTCGTAGCGGTAGTAGAAGGTGGGCGCGTCGCTGTATTGGGCCAGCCAGAAGGGCCAGTCCTTCAGCCGGCTCAGATCCAGGGTGAGGTAGGCCAGATTCTGATTGGCGTATACCGCCGGGGTATAGCCCGCCTCCTCCGCCCCCCGGCAGAAGGCGGCGGCCATGTCCGTCAGCTCCTCGCCGGTCACATCCCGGGTGCGGGCGTTGCGCTCGGCGGGCATCCGCTCCCAGTCGAAGACCACGGGGTAGGTGATGGTGTAGGGGGCGATAAGCTCCAGCACCAGAGCCAGCTCCTCCCGGGCCTCCTCCACCGTGACGGCCTGAGAGAAGAAGTACACTCCCACGTCCAGCCCGGCGGCCAGAGCACCGGAGATGTTCTCGTCAAAGCGGCTGTCGGTGACCAGCGTGCCCTCCTCGCCGTAGCCCCGGTATCCCGCCCGGATCACGGCAAAGCGGACGCCGGCGGCGGCCACCTGCTGCCAGTCGATCTCCCCCTGGTGGGAGGAGACATCGATGCCGGTAAGGGCGGTGAGTTGGCCGTCGCTGTAAGCCATCCAACCGTTCTCGTCCAGATGGAAGCTCTGGGGGTCCAGGGTGCTGGGGGCCACGTCCTCCAGCAGGAGCACCTGACGGTTGCCGTAGGTGATGTACTGGGGCGGCTTGGGGCGCAGCAGGTACGCAGCCGCCCCCGCGGCCAGCAGCAGGAGCAGCAGCAGGCTCCATATGGTGCGCCCGGGGCGGGCGCGGGAAGGGGAACGGCTCATAATACCCTCCGTTATTCAGTGTTGCCCTATTATACCAATTACCGAAAGATCCTGCAAGGGCGGCGGAGATGCCCCCGGGCAGTTAAAGAAAAGTGCACAGTGTTTAGAAAGCGTTAAAAACAGGGACAGGACAGGGGCTTTCCTGTATACTGAATAAAAACCCCACAGCTTTATTTTGTGTCCCCAGCGGGGGAGGAGGAACGATTTTGCATTTGAACCGGCAATTTTCAGAAAAGCTTCAGGAATCCATGGCCTCGGTCCTGCCCATCACGGCCATTGTGTTCCTGCTGTCCGTCACCATTGCCCCCCTTGAGCCGGGCACCCTGGTGCTGTTCCTGTTCGGGGCGGTGCTGCTGGTGATCGGCATGGGCTTCTTCACCCTTGGGGTGGACATGTCCATGCTGCCCATGGGAGAGGGGGTAGGCGCGGTGCTCAGCGGAAAGAAAAGACTGCTGATCCCCGTTCTGCTGTACTTTCTGCTTGGGGTGCTGTCCACCATGGCGGAGCCCGACCTGACGGTGCTGGCCAACCAGATCTCCGCCATCCCCAACATGGTGCTGATCCTCACCGTGGCGGTGGGAGTGGGCCTGTTTCTGGTGGTGGCCACCCTGCGGGTGCGGTGGGGGGTGCCCCTGCGCCGCCTGCTGCTGCTGTTTTACGGGGTGGTGTTCCTGCTGGCGGCCTTCGCCCCGGCCAACTTCATCCCCGTATCCTTCGACTCCGGCGGCGTGACCACCGGGCCCATCACCGTGCCCTTTATCATGGCTCTGGGTCTGGGCGTGGCCTCCTCCCGCAGCGATAAGAACGCCGCCAGCGACAGCTTCGGTCTGGTGGCCCTGTGCTCCATCGGGCCCATCCTGTCCGTGCTGCTGCTGGGCATCGTCTATCAGCCGGACAAGGCGGAGCAGCAGCTGGCCGCCATTCCGGAGGTGGCGGACACCGCCGCCGCCGCCCGGTATTTTGTCCACGGCTTCCCCGAATACTTTAAGGAGGTTGCCGCCGCTCTGCTGCCCATCGCCCTGGTATTCGCCCTGTTCCAGCTGTTCACCCGAAAATTCCGCCGGGGACAGCTGCTGCGCATCGTATCCGGCTTTGCCTATACTTACCTGGGCCTGGTGCTGTTTCTGTGCGGCGTGAATGTGGGCTTTATGCCTGCGGGCCAGTATATCGGCACGGCGGTGGCCTCCGGCAGCCGCCCCTGGCTGCTGGTGCCCATCGGCATGCTCATCGGCTTTTACATCGTCAAGGCGGAGCCCGCGGTGGCCGTGCTGACCAAGCAGGTGGAAGAGGTGTCCAACGGCTCCATCTCCCAGCGGGCCATGGGCAACGCCCTGTCCATCGGCGTGTGCGTGTCTGTGGGGCTGGCCATGGTGCGGGTGCTCACGGGCCTGAACATCATGTGGCTGCTGGTGCCGGGCTACGCCGTGTCCCTTGGACTGACCTTCTTCGTGCCCAGTATCTTCACCGGCATCGCCTTCGACTCCGGCGGCGTGGCCAGCGGACCCATGACGGCCACCTTCCTGCTGCCCTTCGCCATGGGGGCCTGCTCCGCCGTGGGGGGCGACCTGATGACCGACGCCTTCGGCATCGTGGCCATGGTGGCCATGACGCCCCTGGTCACCATCCAGGTCATGGGCCTGTCCAGTCAGGTCAGCCACAGGCTGGCCCTGCGCCGCCAGCGGGTGCGTCTGGAGCGGGTGGAGGACAGCGTGGTCTATTTCGACCTGTGACAGGAGGCAGCTATGGAAGGAATTCATGTGATCGTATCTATTGTGGAGCGGGGCCGGGGCACCGCCATCCAGAAGCTATATAAAAAGCACGCCGTGTTTCTCCACACCCAGTGCCCCGGAAGGGGCACCGCCACGTCGGAGATCATGGACATTCTGGGCCTGGGCTCCAGCGAGAAGGACGTGGTGCTGAGTTATGCCGAGAGCGGCACGGCCCGGCGTCTGCTGGCCCTGCTGGACAACGAGCTGCGGGGCGCCGCCGGGACTGCGGGCATCGTGTTCACCCTGCCCCTGTCGGGGATGAACAATCTGGCCGCCGCCGCCATTGACTACTACGCCCAGCAGAACAAAAAAGGAAACGGAGGGGAGCCCCCCATGGAAAATCAGAGCAAAAACAGTCTGATCCTGGTCACCTGCGTCCGGGGCAGCGCCGACCAGATCATGGTCACCGCCAGAGAGCAGGGCGCCCGGGGCGGCACCGTCATCAAGGCCCGCTGGAGCGGCATGGAGGAGCTGGAGCGGGGCTATGATCTGGAGCTGACCGCCGAGCGGGACATTGTGGCCATCGTGGTGCCCAACGACAAGCGGAAGGACATTATGGAGGCGGTGAACGCCGCCCACGGTCTGCGTACCCCGGAGCAGGCCATGATCTGCTCCGCCCCCATCGAGCAGCTGGTGCGGCTGTAAGGGGCAAAAGATAATAGACGAGGGCCGCTGCATTGCAGCGGCCCCTGTTTTATTCTTTTACCGGGATGAGCTCTGGTTCAAAGACCCGCACACCCCGGCCATAGCTGAAGAACCAGCCGACGGCGGACACCGCCGCCGCAGCGCCGATATCCACCACGGAGTGCTGCTTCATAAAGACGGTGGACAGAGAGATGGACAGAGCCATCAGAGCATAGGCCAGCTTCCAGCCCCGGCCCTGAAAGCGCTTGCAGTCCCACAGGGCAAACATGGCGGCCATGGAGCCGATGACATGGAGGGACGGGCAGACGTCCGTATTGGTGTCGAACCGGTAAAACCAGGCGGTGATCCGGGTGAGGACATTGTCCCGGACGAAGGACGCGGGGCGCAGATACTGACAGGTGGGGAACAGAATGTACATCAGCAGGGCAATGGTGTATGTGACGATGACGAAGTACATCATTTTCCGAAAGGCGGGCACATCGCGGAAAAAGGTGTAGGCCAGCGCCCCGATGAGAAAGACGAACCAGAAGAGATAGGGGATCAGCGCCCACTGGCAGAAGGGAATAAGGTCGTCCAGACGGCAGTGGACGGCGTAATAGACCTGCCCCGGGCGGAACCGCTCCAGCAGCAGGAAGATCAGCCCGAACAGGGGCCAGTAAAACAGCAGCTTGATGTGCCGGTGCTCCGGTGTGTTCAGCCATTGCAGTGCCGTCGGGGTCTCTGCACGGCGGGCCGGGCTGCGTCCTGATGTGCGCTTTTCTACGGTGAAAGATTCGTTCATAACGTTGATCGACCTCCGCAGTTGAACGTTGTGATTGAGTCCGTGCCGGATGTATCCCACATTGTGACAAGTTCGCGGGAGAAAGTCAACAGACATTTTGTTAAAATTGGGCCACAAAAGACGCAGATTCTTTGACGTTGTGAAGAAAATCCCACGCTCAGAGGGAAAAAGAGGGGAGATGCTCCGCCCAGGGCGGGGGTGGAGCATCTTTTCTGTCATTCGCGGCATGTGATCTGAAGGGTCACACGTCCCCCCGTACAGGCCAGCCGCAGGGTGTCCCCCGGCTTTGCCCCGCCGGACAGCAGCAGGTCGGCGGCGGCGTCCTCCACCCACTCGGCCACCGCCCGGCGCAGGGGCCGGGCGCCGTAGGCCCGGTCCTCCCCCTGCTTTGCGATGAGCTCCACCGCCCCATCGTCTGCCAGCAGAGTCAGCCCCTGGGCCTGCATCCGGGCGCCGGTCTGCTCCAGCAGGCGGCGGGCGATGGCCTGAAGGGACCCGGCATCCAGGGGGTGGAACACCAGCGTTCCGTCCAGCCGGTTGAGAAATTCCGGGGGAAAGGTCTTTCTGGCGTCGGACAGCACCTCGTGCTCCAGAGCCTGACGCCGGGCGGCCTCCGGCGGGGCAAAGCCCAGCCCCGGTCCCCGGGCAAAGCGCTGGGAGCCCAGATTGGAGGTCATCACCAGCACCGCGTTCCGGAAGTCGGTCTTCCGCCCCTGACTGTCGGTGAGCACCCCCTCCTCCATCACCTGGAGCAGCACCGACCACACGTCCCGGTGTGCCTTCTCCAGCTCGTCCAGCAGCACCACCGACCAGGGGGCCCGGCGTACCCGCTCGGTGAGCTGCCCCCCCTGATCGTGGCCCACATACCCCGGGGGTGCGCCGATCAGGCGGGAGACGGAGTGGGGCTCCATATACTCCGACATATCAAAGCGCAGCAGGGCGTCCTGACTGCCGAACAGGGTCTGGGCCAGAGCGCGGCACAGCTGGGTCTTGCCCACCCCCGTGGGCCCCAGCAGCAGAAAGCAGCCCACCGGCCGGCCGGGGTCCCGCAGCCCCATGCGGCTGCGGCGGATGGCCCGGGCCACGGCGCGAACAGCCCCGTCCTGCCCCACCAGAGAGCGGCGCAGGGTGTCCTCCAGGCCGTGGAGTGCTGTCCGCTCTTCCCCATCGGGGGAGCGGACGGGCACCCCCGTCCACTGCTCCAGCACGGCCCGGATGTGCCCCTCGTCCACGGTGCGGTGCTCGTGCCCCGCCTGCCACTTCCGGCGGCCCTCCTCCAGCTGGCGGCGGAAGGAGCCCTCGGCGTCCCGCAGCAGAGCGGCCTTCTCAAAGTCCCGTTGGCGCACCGCCTGGTCCAGCTGCCGGGCGGCCTCCCCCGCCCGGTCCTTCAGGGCCCGCAGCTCCGGGGGCATGGTGGGCTGCTCCAGCCGGGCCCGGGCGGCGGCCTCGTCCATCAGGTCGATGGCCTTGTCCGGCAGAAAGCGGGTGGGCAGATACCGGCGGGACAGGTCCACCGCCGCCTCCAGCGCCCGGTCGGAGATGGTCAGGTGATGGTGGGCCTCATACCGGCCCCGCAGCCCCCGGAGGATGGCCAGAGCCTCCTCCCGGTCGGGCTCCTTCAGGGTCACGGGCTGGAAGCGCCGCTCCAGGGCGGCGTCCTTCTCGATATAGGTGCGGTACTCCGTGATGGTGGTGGCCCCGATGACCTGCAGCTCCCCCCGGGACAGGGCGGGCTTGAGGATGTTGGCGGCGTCGATGGCCCCCTCGGCGCTGCCCGCGCCTACGATGGTGTGCAGCTCGTCGATAAACAGGATGATGTTCCCCGCCCGGCGCACCTCGGACAGGATGTGCTTCAGCTTCTCCTCAAACTCCCCCCGGTACTTGGTGCCCGCCACCATGGCGGACATGTCCAGGGCGCACAGCCGCCGCCCCAGCAGGTGGGGCGGGGCGGTGCCGTCGGCGATGGCCAGGGCCAGCCCCTCGGCCACCGCCGTCTTGCCCACCCCCGGCTCTCCGATCAGAGCGGGGTTGTTCTTGCTGCGGCGGGACAGGATCTGGATCACCCGGTCCAGCTCCGCCTGGCGGCCGATGAGGGGATCCAGCTTCCCCTCCGCCGCCATGCGGGTCAGATCCCGGCAGCACTGGTCCAGCTGTCTGGTATCCGCCGGGGCGCGCTCCCCCTCACGGGGGCGGGAGGGGCGGTAGTCCCCCGGCTCGCCCCCCAACGAGGCGGTCACCGCCCGGCGCAGCAGACCGCTGTCCACGCCGCAGTCCTCCAGCAGCCGGCGGGCGGAGCAGTCCTGCTCCGTCAGGGCCAGCAGCAGGTGCCGGTCCCCCACGGCGGGATGGCCCATGCGGCGGCAGTCCAGCACCGCCCGGCCGATGACCTGCCGGCAGCCGGGGGTCAGCCCCTGATACAGGCTGTGGGAGGGCACCCCGGTGCCCACCAGCTGGGCGATGGCCCGGCGCAGGGCGGCCCCGTCGGCCCCCCGTTCCCGCAGCATGTGGGAGGCGGGGGAATACTCCTGGCTGGCCAGAGCTAGCAGCAGATGCTCGCTGCCCACATAGCTGTGGCCCAGACGGGCGGCGTTTTCCTGGGCCAGACGCAGCGCCCCCAGGGCTGCGGTGGTAAAGCGGTTGTCAGACATGGGCGGTCACCTCCATCGTGTGCAGTACAGCATTCCCACTTTCCGGAAAATTAGCCCCGTCCCCCGGCACAGGACCGCATTTGTCCATAGGGGAGAAGAAGCTCCGGCCTTTTCATCAGAAATATGGAAAGAATGGGAGTTGATTTTTCCGAAAGTTATGATACAATAGGGGTACATTTTTATGGAGGTGTATCTCAATGGCTTATGTGATCAGCAGCGCTTGTGTCAGCTGCGGCTCCTGCGCCGACGCCTGCCCCGCCGGTGCTATCTCCCAGGGTGACTCCCAGTATCAGATCGATGCTAGCGCCTGCCTGGACTGCGGCTCCTGCGCCGATGCCTGCCCCATGGGTGCCATCAGCCAGGGCTGAGTCGAAAGACTTACATGAAAACAGCGCCGGGGCCTGCGCCCCGGCGCTGTTTTTCTTTTTGGTAAAAGGGCAATACCCTTTTACCAAAAAGAAGGAGAATGCACGCAGTCCGACCCTCGATTTCCCACGAAAAAGTCGGGCCGGACTGCGCGAGAGGTGTCATTTCCGACGCGCGTGTCGTTGGGAATGACGGATCGAAAAAAATTCCGCCGTTTGCGAACGGCGGAATTTTGAACGGGGGAAAGCGGCAATTTCCGAAAATTTTTTGAAAATCCCTTGACTGTAAACCCCCTTGATACCTTACAGTGTGGGCAGGAGGTGGCTGTATGACCATCAAGGAACTGGAAGAGCGCACGGGGATGACCCGGGCCAACATTCGCTACTACGAGCAGGAGGGGCTGCTGGCCCCGGCGCGGAAGGAGAACGGCTACCGCAGCTATTCGGAGGAGGACTGCGAGGACCTTTTGAAGATCAAGCTGCTGCGGCAGCTGCAATTCTCCCTTCAGGAGATCCGGGACCTGCAGAACGGGACCCTGCCTCTGCCTCTGGCCATGGAGGACCGCTCCGCCGTTCTGGAGGGGGAGAGCAGCGCGCTGCTCTCTGCCCGGGACGTGTGCCGCACCATCGAGCGGGAGGTGCCCGACTACGCCGCCCTGGACCCCCAGGTCTATCTGCGGCAGCTGTCCGCCCCCCGGGACACCGCGGCGGCGGATGTGGCCCAGCCCCACCCCTGGCGGCGGTACTTCGCCCGCAGCCTGGACCTGGCTTTGGCGGGGCTGGCGGTGAGTCTGATGCGCTTTTGTGTGTTCCGCCAGCCGCTGGATGACGGCGCGGGGGCGCGCATCGTGCAGCTGGTCCTGGCCTGGGTGGTGCTGATGGTGACGGAGCCATTCCTGCTGCACTTCTGGGGCACTACAGTGGGCAAATGGATCTGGGGCATCCGGGTGGTATCCATTCGGGACGGGAAAAAGCTGAGCCTGAACGAGGCCTTCTCCCGCACGGGCCTGGTGTTCGCCTGCGGCGAAGGCGCCAGCATCCCCCTGGTGAATTTTGCCTGCAACGGCTACAGCTACTACCGCTATGTGAAGAAGGGAGAACCCCTGGCCTGGGAGGGCGACAGCGTGGAGCAGTTCTCCGACCGGGACTGGAAGGCCCCCGCGGGCTATGTGCTGGCTGTGGCCGCCGTGGTGGGGCTTACCTATCTGGCGGGGATCTCCACCCTGCTGCCCCCCAACCGGGGGGAGCTGACCGTGGCGGAGTTCGCGGAGAATTACAACTACTACCGGAACTATTTCGGGGTGCATCCCCAGTGCAGTCTGGACAGCGACGGCAGGCGGCAGGAGATGGCGGACGACCAGGGACAGACAATCGTCATCTCCTTGGGGACAATGCCCCGGCCCGACTTCATCTTCACTACGGAGGACGGCATGGTCACCCAGGTGTCCTGGTCCTATACGATGGAGGAGGAGAACGCCGTGCTGGACACTGTGTCCCCCCAGCTGTGCTGGATGGCCCTGGCCGCCGCGCAGAGGGGCACCCATGTCTGGAATCTGAACAACAAGGAATTCCTCATGGAGGACTGGGATCCGGCAATCGACCACTTCTCCTGCTCCTGGCAGGGGGTGGTCCTGGACTACCGCACCCGGCTGCTGCGGGACGCGGACGGCTGGCGTCTCCGGCCGGGCAGCACCGTGTCCTGCACCGTGACGGTGGAAAACTAAACGAGCGGCCCGCCATCGGCGGGCCGCTCGTTTTTATAGATTCTCCCGGAAGAACCGCAGGGCATTCCGCCACAGGATGCCCTCCGCCTGTTCCCGGGTCAGGCCCCAGTCCAGGAACCGTTGATACAGCCCCGCGGCCTTGTCCGGGGTGTTCAGCCACCCCGGCAGGTGGGCCCCGTCGAAGTCGGAGCCCAGGGCCAGACAGTCTCCCGCCCCCAGCTCCAGAAAGTGCTCCACATGGCGGCGCAGGTCCTCCGGAGTGGCCTCCCCCCGGTCAGACAGAAAGCTGACATAGTAGTTCAGGCCGATGAGGCACCTTCTGGCTGCCATCTCCCGGATCATGTCGTCGGTGAGATTCCGCCGGTGGGGGCACACCGCCCGGGCGTTGGAATGGGTGGCCACGAAGGGCCGCCGGGCGATGTCCAGCACCTGCCGGAAGCCGGTGTCATTCAGGTGGGACACGTCCACTAAAATGCGCCGCTCCTCCAGCGCCGGGATCACCGCCCGGCCGAAGGGGGACAGGCCGTGGCCGGTGACATGGCCGGAGCCGATCTCGTTCTCCCCGTTCCAGGTAAGGGTAATGGCCTTTACGCCGGCCTGATCCATCACCTCTACCTGATCCATCCGGCCGGCCAGAACAGAACCGTTTTCCACCGTCAGAAAGGCGGCGGTTTTTCCGGCGGCCCAGGCGCGCTCCATGTCCCCGGCGGTGCGGCAGGGGATAACGCGGTCAGAGAACTTGTCCATCTGCCGGTCAAAGTTAGCCCGGTTGGCCGCAAAGTAGTCAATGGCCCCCTGCCCCCGTATCTGGTCCGGGGTAAACACAGCATAAAACTGAGCCCAGTGGGTCTGTTGAGGAATAGCAGACAGGGAAAGTACCTTGGCGGGGTCCTCCAAGGTGTCCGATTTGGACGCATCGCCCTTCCCGCAGTCTGTCAGAGTATCGCAGTGCAAGTCGATCAGAGCATAGGGGTACATAAGATTCCTCCGTTCATTTTATCCTTCTATTCGCAGTCATCGCTCCCGCCCTTTCTTCGCAGGAACTACCATCGGTTGACAAGGGCAAACACGCCTGACAGGGCGTCTTTCCGGCGCTTTTTGCTCTTTTCGCCTTGGTGGGCGCCAGCCCACCTGCGTCTCAAAAAACAAAAATCACTCGAAAATCCATTCCTGTCAGGTGCAGGCAGTTTTGCCGGAGCAGAAATGCGTCCAGACAAGGAAAGGCCCGCAGAAAATACTTATCGTATTGTCAAGGGACTTGACGCTGTATGGACCCATTTCTGCCCGTCAAAACCGTGTCTGCCCTTGTCAATCGATGGTATGAACCAAATAGGATCATTCGTGTGCCGGGGGCAGCTGGATGCGCTCGATGCCGTCCACGGCGGCCTTCACCATGCCGTCGATGTCCAGCCCGGCCTCCGCCGCCTCCACCTCGCTGAGGATGGGACGCAGGCGGGGATGGCGGGGGGTAAAGACGGTGCAGCAGTCCTCGTAGGGCAGGATGGAGGTGTTATAGGTACCGATGCGGCGGGAGATCTGCACGATCTCCTCCTTGTCCATGCCGATGCAGGGGCGCAGGACGGGCAGCTGAACCACCGCGCCGGTGCAGAGCATGGCGTCCATGGTCTGGCTGGCCACCTGGCCCAGACACTCGCCGGTGACCAGAGCCTTGGCCCCGCAGCGCCTGGCCACCTCCTGAGAGATGCGCATCATGAACCGGCGCATGATGATGGTGAACAGCTCCTCCGGGCAGGAGCGGCGCAGCTCCTCCTGAATGGCGGTGAAGGGCACCACATGGACGACGAGCCGTCCGGTGTAGGGCAGAAGATCCCGGGCCAGCTGGATGACCTTCTCCTTGGCCTCCGGGGAGGTATAGGGGTAGGAGAAGAAGTGCACCATATCCAG
>CAKUHV010000042.1 GCA_934659445.1 uncultured Oscillospiraceae bacterium
GTTGCTAACGGCGCCTACCGCACCGCGTCCCTGTGCTTCGGCGCACTGGCAAACCACATCGTAGCGGTCTCTTCCACTATCGGCGGCAGCGTCACCGGCGGCGGAGAGTACCGTCCCGGGAGCGACGTCACCCTGACTGCCACGGCGGACAGCGGCTACCGCTTTGCCGGGTGGGAGCTCACCGGCGCGACAGTGAGCGACCTGACTGCCGCCACCATCACCTTCACCATGCCGGCCAACGGCAACGTGACCGCTCTGGCGCGGTTTGTCCCCAAGAGCGGCTCCAGCGGCAAGAAGTACAGCCAGACCGTGGACGCCAAGGCCGGGGAGCTCGTCCGGATCACTCTGCCCGGCGCCACGGGGGAGAACAGCGGCCTGCCCTACTATATCGCCGGCGACGGCAGCCGGGTGTTCGTACCCATTGCCGCCAGCATCAGCGGGCAGATGACCTTCCTGGCCCCCAGAAGCACCACCTATCACTTCATGGATCGCAATGAGACCTTTAAGGACATGGAGAGCCACTGGGCCAGAAGTGCGGCGGAGTTCGCCGCCGCCCGGGGCCTGTTTGCCGGAGTGGGGGACGGCCTGTTCGCCCCCGACCGGCCCATGACCCGGGCCATGTTCGCCACGGTGCTGTACAGTCTGGCCGACCGGCCCGCCGTGAGCGGCAGCAGCGCCTTCACCGATGTGGCCGACGGCGCTTGGTACGCCAGGGCGGTCACCTGGGGCCAGGCCAACGGCATCATCTCCGGCTACGGGAATGGCCGCTTCGGCCCTGACGACCTGATCACCCGGGAGCAGATGTGCGCCCTGATCGTCAGCTACCTGCGCTGGGCAGGGCTGACGGCGGAGCGGACCACGGCGGCCAACACCTTTGCCGACAGCGGCAGCATCTCCTCCTGGGCGCGGGACAGCGTGGCCTTCTGCCAGACCCGGGGCCTGATCTCCGGCCGCCCTGGCAACCTGTTCGCCCCCAAGGCCAACGCCACCCGGGCGGAGAACAGCGTGGTATTCCGGCAGATGATCCTGAACGTACTGACCACGATGGCAAAGCAGTGACCCCATAAGTGACAAGGCGCCCCCGCCCCATCGGGGCGGGGGCGCCGGGACGTAAAAAAACCGGAAAACCTTGGAAAAGAGCGTGACTATGAGACGAAGGATCTGTGCCCTGCTGTGTGTCCTGCTGCTGCTGACTGCCCCCGTCGGGGCGGCGGAGCAGGGCCTGCGGGTGGCCTTTCTGGACAGCGGCATCTCCCTGAAGCATCTGGACCCGGAGCGGGTGGAGGCGGGGGAGAACCTGATCTTCCCCGGCCGGGACACGGACGACCGGGTGGGCCACGGAACGGCCACGGCGGGACTGGTGCTGGGGGCGGCGGACATGGGCCTGACCGGTCTGTGCCCCACGGCCACGGCGGTGCCCATCGTGTGCTACGACCGCTACCCCTCCGGCACTGCGGCCCAGGGGGACGGGGCCACTCTGGCCCGGGCCATCCGGCTGGCGGTGGATGAATACGGCTGCCGGATCGTCAACATCAGCATGGGCACTACCGAGGATAGCCAGGAACTGCGCGCGGCGGTGGAATACGCCGTCAGCCGGGGCGCCCTGCTGATCTCCGCCGCGGGCAACGACAACGGGACTGCCCCGGAGCGGGTGTACTACCCCGCAGCCTATGACGGGGTGATCGGCGTGGGCGCAGCGGACGGGGAGGGGGCCGCCCCCTTCTCTCAGCGGCACGGCGTGGATGTACTGGCCCCGGGCACAGATCTGGCCGTGGCCACCAACCGCAACAGCGCCAGCCCCCAGCGGCGCAGCGGGACCTCTTACGCCTGTGCCGTGGTCAGCGGCATCTGCGCCCGGATCTGGACGCAGGAGCCGGAGCTGACCGCCGACGAGGTGAAGCAGCGGCTGTTTGACATGGCCAGGGATGTAGAGGAGCCGGGCTTTGACGGGGACAGCGGCTGGGGGCTGGTGGAGCCGGGGGAGGATGCGCCGCAGCTTACAGGGGCCTATCCTGTCGTGGGGGGCGCGGTCTCCGTGGCCCTGCTGACCGCTCTGCTGAGCCTGAGATAAGAGAAACGAAAACCCCACTGGCAGCCGGAGAACCGGCGGCCGGTGGGGTTTGATCTTTATTTCCGTTTCCGCGCGTTTGCCTTGGGCTTTGCCTTGGCCCAGCCCGCTTTGCGGGCGGGGCGGGGAGAAGCGGGCCGTTCCGGCGGGTTTTTGCCCCCAGGGCGGGCCTTTTTCTGCTCCTGGGGCCTGCCCCTCCGGGCGGCAGCCCCCTGCGGGGGGCGCTCCTGCCGGGGCGGCTGATCGGCGGCCCGCTTGTCCGGCTTGATCAGACAGTGCTTGCCGTAGCCGATGAGATCCTCGCGGCCGGTCCTGTGCAGGGCCTCCAGCACCAGCTTGCGGTTCTGGGGCTTGCGCCACTGCATCAGCGCCCGCTGCAGGGCCTTGTCGTGGGGCGTTTTGGGCACGAACACCGGCTTCATGGTGCGGGGGTCGATGCCGGTGTACCACATGCAGGTGGCCAAAGTGCCGGGGGTGGGGTAGAAATCCTGCACCTGCTCCGGCATATGTCCCTGCTTGTTCAGCCACTCGGCCAGCTGCACCGCGTCCTCCAGAGTGCAGCCGGGGTGAGAGGAGATGAGGTAGGGCACCAGATACTGGTCCATGCCGTACCGGCGGTTGAGCTTGAAGTATTTCTCCCGGAACCTCTCGTACACCTCGATATGGGGCTTGCCCATATAGTCCAGAGTGTGGGCCACACAGTGCTCCGGGGCCACCTTCAGCTGGCCGGAGATGTGATGCTGCACCAGATCGGTGAAAAACTCCCCGCTGGGGTCCTTCATCAGAAAGTCGAAGCGGATGCCGGAGCGGATGAATACCTTCTTGATGCCGGGAATGGCCCGCAGCTTCCGCAAGAGCATCATATAGTCCGTATGATCAGCGTCCAGATTGGGGCAGGGCTCCGGCGCCAGGCAGGCCCGGTTTTTGCACATGCCGTACTTCAGCTGCTTCTGGCAGGAGGGGCGGCGGAAGGTGGCGGAGGGTCCGCCCACATCGTGGATATACCCCTTGAAGCCGGGATGATGGGTCAGGGCGGTGACCTCCCGGATCACGGACTCGTGGCTGCGGCTGGTGACGGTGCGCCCCTGATGGAAGGCCAGAGAGCAGAAATTGCACGCCCCGAAGCAGCCCCGGTTGTGGGTGACGGAGAAGCGCACCTCCTCGATGGCGGGCACGCCCCCCATGTCGTCGTACATGGGGTGGGGCTCCCGCACATAGGGCAGCTCGGCCACCCGGTCCAGCTCCCGGGTGGGCAGGGGATAGGCCGGGGGATTGACCAGCAGGAACTGCTTTCCGTGCCGCTGAAGAATGGCGCGGCCCACGGCGGCGTCGTGCTCCTGATACTCCGCCATGTTGGCCCGGGCGTAGGCGATCTTGTCTGCGGCCACCTCCTCGAAGGAGGGCACCTCCACGTGGGGATAGACGCAGATACCGGGGTGGGGGACGGCCACGCAGGTGCCCCGCACATCGGTGATCTCCTCCACCGGGGTGCCGCTGGCCAGACGGGCGGCGATCTCTAAAGTGGCGTACTCCCCCATGCCGTAGGTGAGGATATCCGCCTGGGCGTCAAAGAGGACGGAGCGGCGCACCTTGTCCTCCCAGTAGTCATAGTGGGCGAAACGGCGCAGACTGGCCTCCAGCCCGCCGATGACGATGGGGATGTCCCCGAACACCTGCCGCACCCGGTTGGAGTAGACGATGGTGGCGTGGTCCGGGCGCAGTCCGGCCTTGCGGCCGGGGGAGTATGCGTCGTCGTGGCGGCGCTTCCGGGCGGCGGTGTAGTGGGCCACCATGGAGTCGATGTTGCCCGCGGAGATCAGCACCCCCAGCCGGGGCCGGCCCAGGGCGGTGAAGGCGGCGGGGTCCCGCCAGTCGGGCTGGGCCATAACGGCCACCCGGTAGCCCGCCGCCTCCAGAATGCGGCCGATGATGGCCGGGCCGAAGGAGGGGTGGTCCACATAGGCGTCTCCGGTGATCAGCAGGAAATCATAGCCGTCCCAGCCCCGGCGGGCCATGTCCGCCGGGCTGACGGGGAGAAAAAGATCGCGGTCAAGGGGCATAGTGTTACCTCCCATAAGACCCGCCCCGCCGGGGGCTCCGACGGGGCGCGGGGTCATTGGTCATATCCGATGTAAAGCTCCAGCAGGCCGGGATGCTGCCGGGACGGGGCGAAGCCCGCCGCGTCCCAGAGACGCGGCTCCACCTCATCCGGCGGACACAGGAGCAGCCGGTCAAGTCCCATGGAGCGGAAGGCGGAGACCGCCTGCCCAATGAGCTGGAGGGCGGTGTACTCCACCCGCTGCTCCGGCTCCAGATACAGGCGGGGGATCAGCCCCGCCCCTTCGGCGGCGCAAGCGCGGCTGTCCAGCAGGAGAAGGCCCACCGTCTGGTCCTTTGCCGCAGCGGAGAGCAGCTGCTGCCCCTCACGCTGCGGCAGAGTCAGCCCGGCGGCGGACAGGACCGCCCCGTCCCGGGGCAGGGCCGCCGGGCGGAACCAGAGGTTGACCTCCTCCGCCGCAGCCTGCTTGCGCCACCAGGACTGACGGCGCAGGGTGGAGATCTCGTCGCTGAGATGGGAGCTGTCCCCCTCGTACTCCACGGAGAAGCGTTCCCCGTCAAAGGACAGCAGAGTTACCGCCGTGTTGTCGCAGAAGGGCAGGGCGGCCCAGCCGCTCTCCGGGATGCTCTGGGCCAGGGCCAGGAACTGGCGGATCACCGAGCCGTGGGCAAAAACGGCGACGGTGCGGCCGTCATTGGCGGCGGCGATGGAGCGCAGTGCCGCGTCGAAGCGGGCGGCGGCCATCTGAAAGGTCTCTCCCTCCGGGGCCTGCCAGGCGGGGTCGGTGCGGCTGAACAGGGCCATCTCCTCGGGGGCGTTATGGCGGGTGTCGCCGAAGGTGCGGTCCTCCCATTGGCCGAAGCCGATCTCCCGCAGGCCGGGGTGGGTGTGCAGCTCCAGCCCCCGGGGGCGGTAAATGGCCCCGGCGGTGGTCATGGTGCGGAACAGGGGACTGGCCCACACCTGGTCGATCTGCACGCCGTCGAAGCGGCGCTCCAGGGCATTGATCTGAAGGCGGCCCCGGGGAGTGATCAGCGAGTCGTACCAGCCGTGGACGCGGCGGTAGAGGTTGCCCTCCGCCTCGGCGTGGCGGATGAGATAGATCGTCGTCATACTGTGATTCCTTTGTGTAAAGATGATGGGGGATCAGTCCCCCTGATATACAATGTCTCCCCCGGCGATGGTGTACCTCACCCGGCCTCTCATGGTCTTGCCGGCGAAGGGGGTGCTCCTGCCCTTGGATGCGAACCGGGCGGGGTCCACCACCCACTCCTGATCCGGGTCGAAGATCACCAGATCGGCGTCTGTCCCCACCGCCATGCGGCCGCGGCTGACATGGAGAATGTCGGCGGGGTTGGCGGTCATTTTTCGGAGGATGGCGGGCAGCTCCAGCCTGCCCGTGTGATACAGCCCGGTCAGGCTGGCTGCCAGCAGAGTCTCCAGCCCCACCATGCCGCTGGGGGCGCGGGTGAGGGGGCGGGCCTTCTCCTCCGGGGTATAGGGGGAATGGTCAGAGGCGATGACGTCGATGGTGCCGTCGGCCAGACCGGCGGCTACGGCGTCCAGATCCCGCCGGGTGCGCAGGGGCGGGGTCAATCGGGCGGCGGAGCCCTGAGTGAGCACCTCGTCCTCGGTGAGGGAGAAGTACTGGGGGCAGGTCTCGCAGGTGATGGGCGCGCCCCGCTTCTTCATTTTGCGGATGATGTCCACGCTGCCCGCGGTGGACACATGGCAGATGTGGACGGGGGCGCCGGTCTCCTCGGCCAGCATGGCGTCCCGCATGACCATCAACTCCTCGGCGATGGCCGGACGCCCCTCAAGCCACAGCTGGCGGGAGACGGCCCCCTCGTTTACCGCCCGTCCGGCGGACATGGTGAACTCCTCGCAGTGGCACAGAATGGGCAGCTCCAGCCGCCGGGCAAGGATCAATGCGTCCCGCATCAGGTTGGCGTTGTCGATGCTCCGGCTGTCGTCGGACAGGGCGGCGGCCCCGGCTTTTTTCAGGGCCTCGCCGTCGGTCAGCTCCTCCCCCAGCAGGCCCCGGGTCACGGTGCCCACGGGGAGGATCCGGGCGGGACAGGGGGCGGAACGGGTCAGGATATCCGCGATACGGTCTGGGCTGTCCAGCGGGGGCGTCGTGTCCCCCATACAGGTCAGCGTGGTCACGCCGCCCCGAACGGCGGCGGCGGTGCCGGAGGACAGATCCTCCCGCTCCGTCTGGCCGGGGTCCCGCAGGTGGACGTGCATGTCGATCAGTCCCGGGGCGACGACCAGTCCGGCGGCGTCGATCACGCGGTCGGCCTCGGCGGACAGACCGTGCTCCAGAATGGCGATCTTTCCGTCCTCTGCCAGCAGGTCCTGAAGCAGCACCGTGTCGGTGACCGGGTGGACTACCCGGCCATTTTTGATCAGCAGTTTCATGTATGATTCCTCCGGCGGCAGGGGCCGCAGCGTCGAAATTTTTGTCGGTCAAAAAGAAATCCCCATCAGGATACAATTTTATTATAGCGGAATACACAGGATTTAGCAATGGATTTTTCCCCGCGGTCGGGCACAATAAAAGGGCGGCGGAAACGATCCGCCGCGGGGAAGGAGCGAGAGCATATGAGCTGTCATAACGAGGGCTGCGGCTGCGGAAAATTTTTTGTGGGGATGGGTCTGGGCCTGATGGTAGGGGCCGGACTGGGCATGACCGTGTCCCCCAGCCGGAGGCAGGTGCGCCGGGTGGCCCACAAGGCGGCCCAGCGGGTGAACGAGGTCGTGGACGACCTGGCCGACGCCATGGGGCTGTAAGATAGAGAGAACGGCCCGGAAGCAGCCGGACGCCTTTGACAGCGTCCGGTTGCTTTTTTGCGTGGGGTCAGGTATACTATAAATGACTCCCAATTCTTTTATGTGTTTCCCGCCCCCCTGCGGGGGCGGGAAACACATGGGCTCCGAGGGTCGAGGAAACGCAAAATACAATTGGGAGATAAATAAAAATGGACAGGAGGATTATTATGACAGACCGCGAACTGGTCCGGCTGGCCTTTTCCATGCACAAGTTTTCCTATGTGCCCTATTCTAAATTCCCTGTTGGGGCCGCCCTCCTGTGTGAGGACGGGGCGGTATATACCGGCTGCAACGTAGAGAACTCCGCCTATGGCAGCACCATCTGTGCCGAGCGTACCGCTCTGGTGAAGGCGGTAAGTGAGGGACGCCGCAGCGGCTTTGCCGCCATTGCCATCGCCGGCAAGGGCTCGGACTACTGCTGGCCCTGCGGCGCCTGCCGGCAGATGCTCTATGAGTTTGCCCCCAAACTGCGGGTGTTGGCCGCCCGGGGGGACGGGGAATATGTGGAAGTTCCGTTGAACGAGCTGCTGCCCCACGGCTTTGGCCCGGAGTCCCTGAACTGAAAAAGCCCACCCGCAGAGCGGGTGGGCTTTGCTTTATTCTGCGTCGGTTTCTTCCCCGGTGGAGGCCACATTCCGCAGCAGCTCCTCGGCGGAGACGCCGAACAGCTTGGCCAGGGCCAGCAGGTTGGAGGTGCTGGGGTCAGAGTCGCCGCGCTCCCATTTGGAGACGGCCTGGCGGCTGACCCCCACGGACTCGGCCACGAACTCTTGGGTCATCTGGCAGCGGAGGCGGTGCTCCTTCAGGGCTTCGCCCAGGGTGCGCTTGATTTGGTTTTTCTCCTGCCGCACGCCGTTGGTGCGGATATAGGTCAGCAGGGCCCGGATGGCCAGCACTATAACATATAGGAACAGGGCAGCAGGGATCAAGGTAAACAGAATCGTGAGGATGATGGTAACGCTAAGGCGCATAAGACGGCCCTCCTTAAAACTGATGGCTGAAGTATACGAAAAACAGGCGGTTGCGTCCACCAAATATGGGGCAACTATTGGTTGCAGCGTCTTAAATCAAACTGTTCAGGGCCTCGGCAGCTTGTTTTGCCACCTCCGGCGTCAGCACGGCGCAGCTGACCAGCAGGCGCTTGTCCTCCCCCGGGGGAACGGGCCCCATGTAGAACTGGGAGAGAAATACCCCGGTGAGGCCGTGGTCGGCCAGAGCGTCCAGCACTGCCTTCTGGGGACGATCCAGCTTTATCCGCAGCAGAAAATGCAGTCCGGCGTCCTTTTCCTCCGCCAGCAGAGCCTTGCCCACGGGGAACTGAGCGAGCAGGGAGAGAAAGTCGTCCCGTTGGCGGCGGCAGATCTTCCGGGTGCGGGCGATGTGCCGCTGAAAATGACCCTCTTGAATCAGGGAGGCCAGGATATACTGCTCCAGTCCGCCCACGGGGCAGGAGAAGAAGCCCAGCTTCTCCCGAAAGGAGGCCATCAGCTCCGGGGGCAGCACCATATAGCTGATGCGCATGGAGGGGGCCAGACTGCGGCTGAAGGTATTCAGGTAGATCACCCGGTGTCCCCCGTCGATGGACAGCAGGGGAGGGATAGGGCGGCCCTCAAAGCGGAACTCGCAGTCGTAGTCGTCCTCGATGATGTACCGTCCGGGCCGGTCTTCCGCCCAGGCCAGCAGCTCCTGCCGCCGCTGGAGGGGAGTTACCTGCCCCGAGGGGTAGCTGTGGGAGGGGGTGATATGCAGCACCTGGATGTCCTCGTGTTCCAAAGCGGACATCTGCACCCCTTTGCCGTCCAAGGGAATGGGGACGCACTGGGCATTGTTGGCGCGGTATATTTTACGGATTTTTGGAAAGCCCGGATCCTCCACGCCGTAGCGCAGCTCCGGCCCGAAAAAACGGACCAAAAGGCCGTATAAATACTCTGAGCCGGCACCGATGACCAGGTTATCGGGGGAGATGGATAAACCGCGCTCTTCCCCCAGATACTGGGCGATAGTCTGCCGCAAAGCCAGAGTGCCCTGAAAGGGGACCGGCTCCAGCAGCTCCTGCCGCCGCTCTGACAGTACCCGCCGCCCCAGCTTGGCCCACACGGAGAAGGGAAACAGCCCTGGCACGGCGGAGCCGCGGCTGAGGTCGACAAGCGGAAGCGCGCTGCCGCCGGACGGCTCCGACCGAGGGGGCGGGGCGCTGCGGGGGAGCCGCCGCTCGACCCGTTCTACAAAATAGCCCCGTTTGGCCGAGGAGCAGAGGTAGCCCTCCGCCGTCAGCTGATAATAGGCATTTTCCACCGTGGTTTTGCTGATCTGCAAATGCTCGGCCAGGGCCCGTTTGGAGGGCAGCTTCTCTCCGGCCGCCAGGCGTCCGGACAGGATATCCTCCCGAATACACTGGTAGAGGGATTGGGAGAGGTTTTTTCCCGGCAGCGGGAGGGAATAGGTGAGCATAACTGGCCTCCTAAAAAATTATTAAACTGGCAATTGCAATCATGCCAGATTACGACTATACTACCACAAGACAAGCGGTTTCCGCAAGTACATGGCCCAATTTTTACAGGCTTCCCCGGGAGCGGAACGGACAAAAGGAGAGAGCAGTATGGAGAAAACAGCAAAAGAGGAGCGGGTGCGCAAGCTGGCTCAGGCGGCCCTGTTTGCCGCCCTGGCCTATATCGGCTTTCAGTTCTTCCGCATCGACATCCCCGTGGCCGGGGACAAGACGGCCTTCCACCTGGGCAACACCTTTGTGGTGCTGGGGGCCCTGTTTCTGGGCAACCCCTGGGGCGGTCTGGCCGGGGCGGTGGGCCTTACCATTGCCGACCTGACCTCCGGCTACGTCACCAGCGCCCCCAAGACCTTCTTCCTGAAGCTGATGATCGGCCTAATCGCCGGACTGGTGGCCCATAAGGCCTTACATCTGGACCAGGTGACCGACGGGAAAAAGCGCCTTTGGATCACTTTGCTGGCCAGCGTATGCGCCCTGGGCTTCAACGTGGTGGCCGACCCCATCGTGGGCTACTTTTACAAGCAGTACATTCTGGGCCAGCCTCAGGACATCGCCAAGGCTCTGGCCAAGATCAGCGCGCTGACCACCTTTGTGAACGCCGTGGCCTCCACCGCGTGCGCGGTGGTGTTCTACAACGCCATCTACCCGGCGCTGAAGCGCTCCCACCTGCTGGCGGACAGCGGGGAGAAAAGGAGCTGATCGGCATACAAAAGCTCCACCGCACTGCGGTGGAGCTTTTTGTGTGTGACAAGGGTTCAGCCTGCGGCCTCGCCGTCCTCGGGATAGGCGGAGAAGCCCTCCTGGGTGGTCACATTGTACAGCCCGTAGAAGGGCAGCTCGGTCACCTTGTTGTTGTCGGCATCCACCAGCTGGGTACCCACCCAATTCCGAAAGCCCTCGGGCAGGTCGGCCACGGGGGCGCCGGGCAGATAGATCAGGAACTCCTCACCGCCCTCGATGCCGTAGGGGGTGGAGCAGACATACCGGATGCCGTCCCGGATCTCCTCAGTCTCCGGAACACCGTCATAGGACAGGGACTCCAGCTGCACCGACCAGGTGTAGTCGTCTACCTTGGTGGGCTGGGAGAACTGGCCGGTGAACTCGCAGATATACTCCGTGCCGTTGGGGTAGCCCTCGCCGGTGCCCCCCATGTCGGCGTCGTGGTAGACGCCTGAAAAGCTGCCGTCGGGGGCGATGGTCACCTGGGTGTCCCAGGCGCCCACGCCGCTGGCGAACAAAAAGGGAGCGGGCAAAGAGGAAAACAGGGTCTCCGCGGTGAGTTCCCCCTCCTGACTTCCGGACTGAGAGCCGGAGGAGGAGACGGAAGAGGACGCGCCATTGGAGCCGCTGACGGAGCCGGCGGGATCGGGGGTCTTGGGGGAGCAGCCGGCCAGCAGCAGGCAGGCCGAGGCAAGCGCGATCAGTTTTTTCATAGAATAACTCCTTTAGAATCACATTTCTATGGGGCACAGGCGTCTGTGGCCCACTGTGTGGGCCTATTATGGCGCAGGCGGGGCAGATATGCAAGGGAGATTTCTTTAAGATTTGGTTGCAAAAAAGCGACAGGGGGTTACAAAGAAGAAACAGTCAAAAAAGCTCCCGCCCGGAAGGGCGGGAGCGGGGAGAAGCATTACTTTTTCAGACCGTCCAGAAAGCTTTCGATGATCTCGATCTGCTTCAGCACGCTCTCCTTGGCGGGGCCGCCGAAGACCTTCCGGCCGTTGACGCAGGCGGACAGGGCCAGGGCGTCATACACATCCTCGCTGAACAGGGGGGAGATGGACTGGTACTCCGCCAGGGGCAGGGTGTCCAGGGTCTGGCCCGTCTGGATGCAGTGGTTCACCAGCTTGCCCACGATGGTGTAGGCCTGTCGGAAGGGCATTCCCTTCTTGGTCAGATAGTCGGCGCAGTCGGTGGCGTTGATAAAGCCGCCGTTGGCCGCCTTGAGCATATTCTGGGGCAGCACTTTCATGGTGTCCACCATGGCAGTGAACACGGGCAGGCACATATTCACGGTGTCGATGGCGTCGAACAGGGCCTCCTTATCCTCCTGCATGTCCTTGTTGTAGGCCAGGGGGAGGGACTTCATCATGGTCAGCAGGGTCACCAGGTCGCCGTACACCCGGCCGGTCTTGCCCCGCACCAGTTCGGCCACATCGGGGTTCTTCTTCTGGGGCATGATGGAGGAGCCGGTGGAGTAGGCGTCGTCCAGCTCCACAAACTTGAACTCCCAGCTGCACCACAGGATGATCTCCTCGGAGAAGCGGGACAGGTGCATCATCAGGATGGACAGAGCGGACAGCAGCTCGATGGCGTAATCCCGGTCGGAGACGGCGTCCAGGGAGTTGGCCATGGGCCGGTCGAAGCCAAGGGCGGAGGCGGTGGCAAAGCGGTCGATGGGATGGGTGGAGGCGGCCAGTGCCCCGGCCCCCAGGGGGCACTCATCCATGCGGTCCAGACAGTCCTGAAGACGGCCCATATCCCGCTTGAACATGGCGGCGTAGGCCATCAGGTGGTGGGCGAAGGTGATGGGCTGGGCCCGCTGAAGGTGGGTGTAGCCGGGCATCACCGTATCCAGATTGTCCTTGGCCTTGGCTACCAACACCTTCTCCAGAGCGGTCAGCTGCTCCAGCAGCTGGGGGATCTGCTCCTTGGTATACAGCTTGGTGTCCAGAGCCACCTGATCGTTCCGACTGCGGGCGGTGTGCAGGCGCTTGCCCGCGTCGCCGATGCGCTGGGTCAGGATGGTCTCGATATTCATGTGGATATCTTCGTTGTCGGCAGAGAACTCCACCTTCCCGGCCTCGATGTCCGCCAGAATACCGGACAGCCCGGCAATGATCTTTTCGGCGTCCTCCTGAGAGATGATGCCCTGCTGGCCCAGCATGGCCGCGTGGGCCATGGAGCCGGTGATGTCCTGTTTATACAGCCGCTGGTCAAAGGAGATGGAGGAGTTGAAGTCGTTGACCTGAGAGTCGGTCTCCTTCTGGAACCGTCCGCCCCAAAGTTTCATAATTGTCGCTCCTTCTGCGCAGGAAAGGCGGGTGACCGCTGCCATCCGCCTTTCCTGTATAATTTGTGTGGTTCAAATTCTTTCGCCGCAGGCGAAAGAATTTGATTTGCTCAGAGCTTTCCCTGCTCCCGCAGCGCCAGAACGGTGTCGGGCAGGCCCCACAGGTTGATGAAGCCGGTGGCCTGATTCTGGTCGTAATCGCTCTCGCCGAAGGTGACCAGCTGCTCGGAGTACAGGGTCTCGGGGGAGGTGACGGAGGAGGTGATGATGTTGCCCTTGTACAGCTTCAGCTTCACCGTGCCGGTGACGTGCTCCTGGGTCTTGTCGGCGAAGGCGGACAGGGCCTCCCGCAGGGGGGTGTACCACTTGCCGTTGTACACCAGATCGGCGAAGTCTACGGCCAGCTTGCTCTTCATGTGGGCGGAGTCCTTGTCCAGAGTGATCATCTCCAGCACCTGATGGGCCTTGTACAGGATGGTGCCGCCGGGGGTCTCGTACACGCCCCGATCCTTCATGCCCACCAGCCGGTTCTCCACGATGTCCAGCAGGCCGATGCCGTTGGCGCCGCCCAGCTGGTTCAGCTTGG
>CAKUHV010000043.1 GCA_934659445.1 uncultured Oscillospiraceae bacterium
CGGCCTTCGCCGCGATCTCCGTGATCTTCTTCATCTCATGGGCCTGTGCGATCTCAATGTCTGTTTTGAATTCCATTTGGCATAACTCCTTATCTGTCCCCGGGGAGAAGGGCCGCACACCGGGCGCACCGTTTCGCCGGGGTATTCTTGGTGGTCTCATTGTAAAAGCAATCTTCCAATCAGGCAACTACAAAAAAATCATGTTTTTATAACGGGAAGTTATTGGTCATTCCTTCCTCCTATGGGGTCATAGATAAAAGCGCGGGCCGGGGGCCTGGAGCGCCCCCGGCCGAAGCCGTGCTCAGGGCTGGTCGCTGTCGCCGCGCGCCCCGAAAGGGCCGGACTCGGAGTGAGCGCGGTCTACGATAAAGTTGCTGAACAGAGTGGATACATAGGGCTGATAAGCGTTTTTGTTGGTGACCAGACAGCACACCCAGGGGAAGCTGTCCTGCAGGGGGATCAGCTTCAGTCCCGGAAGACAATGCCGGGCGGCGTATGGCCGGGGCAGGATGCAGATGCCCTTTCCCCGCTCGGTGATCTGGATGATCAGGCTGATCTTGGAGCTGGTGATGTTGATTTTGGGGTTGAACCCGGCATAATTGCAGCGGGTGAGCAGCTGGTCGTTCAGGGTGGAAAAGCTGCTGTACATATTAAAGTATTCCTCCCGCAGCTGCCCGAACCGCAGGCTGTCATTCCGGGCCAGCGGGTTTGCGCTGTTGACGCACACCACCATCTCGTCCCGGGCCAGAACAATGTCGTGAAGGCAGTCGAAGGAGTCCCCGGCGATGCACACCCCGATGTCCAGATTGCTGTCCGCCAGCTGCCGGCGGACAGCCTTGGAGCCGGTCTCGGTCAGCTTGATCTCCACCTCGGGGTACAGATTACAAAAATCCACGATGGCGTCCATCAGGAACAGGTCCGCCAGCATGGGGGACACGCCCACCCGCAGCTTGGCATTTTTCGCGCTGCGCACATCCTGGGTAAAGTCCATCAGTGAATCGAACTCGCTCAGCAGGGGGACGACGCGGTTATAAAGCGCCTGACCGAAATCGCTGAGAAAAACGCCGTTGGGTCGGGTGACCAGAAGGGGCACCCCCAGCTCGCTCTCCAGCTTCTTGATCATTTTGCTCAGCGCAGGCTGAGACACATACAGGTGCTCGGCGGCCTTTGTATAGCTTTGATCCCGGGCGATCTGAACAAAATAACGCAGCTCACGAAGTTCCAAACGCTCACATCCTTTGCTTTTGTACATCCCGAAAGGCGGACGCATGGCCGCCCCTTCGGGGTCGGAACGGGGACATATCTTTTTTCTATTGTACCATAAAAGTTTTGAACAGCCAATAACCTGGTGTTATGTATTTATAAAACTTGGATATTTGTCAAAATCGTGAAAGCCCCCTATAATGAGGGCACAAAAAATTATGAGGAGGAGACAAAATGTCTTATCTTATTCAGGAAGAGCGCAAAAAGGTCACTCTGGCCACCATTCACGAGAAAAAGGCCCGGGGCGAGAAGCTGGCCCGCACCGCCCTGTACGACTATCCCATGGCCTGTCTGGCTGACGAGGCCGGCATCGAGATCATCAACATGGGCGACTCCATCGCCACCGTCATGCTGGGCGAGAACAGCACCACCAAGGCCACGCTGGATGTGATGGTGGAGCACGCCAAGGCCGTGCGCCGGGGCGCTCCCCACTGCTTCATCATGGGCGATATGCCTTACATGACCTATCAGTGCTCCCCCGAGGAGGCCGTGAAGAACGCCTCCCGCTACATGATCGAAGCCGACATGGACTGCGTGAAGATGGAGGGCGGTCTGGAGATCGTTCCCGCCATCGAGGCCTGCACCAAGGCCGCCATCCCCGTTATCGGCCACACCGGCCTGACCCCCCAGAGCGCCATCATGCTGGGCGGCTACAAGACCCAGGGCCGCAGCGCCGAGGCTGCTATGAAGCTGATCGAGGTCGTGGAGGCCTTTGAGAAGGCCGGCTGTATCGCCGTTGTGGTGGAGGCCGTTCCCAGCGACGTGGCCAAGATCATTTACGAGAAGATCGAGATCCCCATCCTGGGCTCCGGCTGCGGCCCCTACAGCGACGCCCCCATGATCAACTGGTACGACCTGCTGGGCTTCTATGCCCGCAACCCCAAGTTTGCCAAGAAGTACGCCAATATCCGCGAGGACATCCTGAAGGGCGCCACCGCCTTCGTGGAGGAGTGCCACAACGGCGCTTATCCCGCTCCCGAGCACAGCTACACCATGCTGCCCGGCGAGGAGGAGAAGCTGCTGAAGATGCTGGCTGAACGCAAGTAAGACGTCCTCTCACATATACACTGCGACACAGACAGCCCCGCGGCCTATGGCCGCGGGGCTGTCGTTTATATCAGGCCGTGTCAGCCCCGTGCGGCCCGCAGCTGATCCAGCCGGGCGGCGATGGCCCGAAGGAACTCCTCTGAATCCACGGCGCGGGCGGTAAAGCCGGGGATGAGCAGGGGGATCAGGTCCTTTGTCATGACCCCGCCGTTGATGGTGTCCAGACAGGCCCGCTCCAGATCGTCGGCAAAGGCGCAAAGGTCGTCCAGTCCGTCCAGCTGCCCCCGCTTGCGCAGGGCCCCCGTCCAGGCAAAGATGGTTGCAACGGGGTTGGTGGAGGTCTTCTCCCCCTTCAGATGGCGGTAATAGTGCTGGGTCACGGTGCCGTGGGCGGCCTCATACTCCGTGGCGCCGTCGGGGGCAATGAGCACGGAGGTCATCATGGCAAGACTGCCGAAGGCGGTGGACACCATGTCGCTCATCACGTCGCCGTCGTAGTTCTTGCAGGCCCAGATAAAGCCGCCCCTGGAGCGGATCACCCGGGCTACGGCATCGTCGATCAGGGTATAGAAATAGGAGATGCCCAGTTCTCTGAACTTCGCCTCATAAGCGGGATACTCCTGGGCAAAGATCTCCTTAAAGCGGCCGTCATAGACCTTGGACACGGTATCCTTTGTAGCGAACCACAGATCCTGCTTCATATCGATGGCGCACTGGAAGCAGGAGCGGGCAAAGGCCCGGATGGAGCCCTCGGTGTTGTGCATCCCCTGCCAGACGGCGGGGCCGTCGGTCCGTGCCACTTCGGCGGACAGCTGTTTGCCGCTGCTGTCGGTAAAGGTCAGGGCGCACACCCCCGGCTCGTCGCTGCACAGCTCCACGGCGCGGTATACGTCGCCATAGGCGTGCCGGGCCACGGTGATGGGCTTCTCCCAATTGCGGACCACCGGGCGGATGGGGTCCACCAGAATGGGTGTGCGGAACACGGTGCCGTCCAGAATGGCCCGGATGGTGCCGTTGGGGCTTTTCCACATTTGGGTCAGCTGGGGATACTCCTCCATCCGCTGCCGGTTGGGCGTGATGGTGGCGCACTTGACGGCCACGCCCAGCCTCCGGGTGGCAAGGGCGGCGTCCGTCGTCACCTGATCCCCAGTCTCGTTGCGGTGCAGCAGCCCCAGATCGTAGTATTCGGTCTTCAGCTCCACATAGGGGGACAAAAGCCGGTCCTTGATCATCTGCCACAGAATACGGGTCATTTCATCCCCGTCCATCTCCACCAGCGGGGTCCTCATCTGTATCTTTTCCACGGATGCACGCTCCTTCGCAAAGATATAGGCTGTTTTTTCCGCAAAAACGGCCCTTTTCCGGCTCTCAAGGGTGCGGCACAAAAACGGCGAAAAATCCCCCTGAAATCGTATTATATTGTAGTAAATCGACAGGAAAAAGGCAAATAACAAATGGCAATAGCTCTATAACTAAGAAAAATGACCAAATCAGGCGAATGTATGCTATAGTCATATTGTCGAGAGCGACAACTCAACTGCCGTCTTCTCGGCACAATCTCCGGAACAGGTGAGACAGATGGAACTGAGCGGGAAAAATTTCCTGAAGACAACAGACGGTGCGCACATTTATTATGAGGAGTACGGCACCGGACACGAGCAGGCCATTCTCATGGTCCCCGGCTTTCTGTGTACGACGAAGTTTTTCCGCCGGAACGCCCAGGTCCTTTCCCAGGAGTACCACGTGATCCTGATGGATCCCCGGGGACAGGGATTGTCCTCCAAGACCCTTTCGGGGAACACGGTGGAGCGCAACGCCCGGGATATTGGCGAGCTAATCGGCCATCTGGGACTGAAAAAGCTGGTGCTGCTGGGCTGGTCCGTGGGCTCCTCCGTCAGTCTGGAGTACGCGGTGGAGATGGACCCCGGCCGTCTGGCCGGACTGATCCTGGTGGACGGGTCGCTGTTCCCCCTGTCCGGCGAGGACTGGAACAAGCACCGCGCCCGGGCCTATAACGTGCAGAACTGGATGGACACCTATCTTCCCCTGTACTACGAGCCTCAGAAGTTCTATGACCGCTTTATCGAGCGCATCTCCAACGGCCTGATGAGCGACGAGGACCGGATTTGGGTGGGTGAGGAGTGCCGGAAGACCCTGCCCTGGACGGCGCTGGAGCTGCACTACGACTTCTGCCACACGGACAACCTGCCCCTGCTGCCCCGGCTGAGCGTGCCGGTGGGCTTCTTCGGCGGCAATTCCAAGGCCTACGGTCTGCAGATGCTGGAGGAGTACAGCAGCCGGGTGACCGTCCCCAGCCGGGTGTGCCCCTTCTATGAAAGCGGCCACCTGATGTTCTATTATGAGGCGGACAAGTTCAACGCCTGCGTGCGTGACTTCTGCCGCCAGCTGGCCCGGTGGTAAGCGGGCCCATTCGATCCGGATACATAAGCTGCGGCTTTTTGTATTATATCCCCAGCAAATCGCAAAACACACTCAACAGGAAAGGGAAAGGTAAATCAAGATGAAGAAGTTTATTGCAATGCTCCTTGCTCTGTCCATGACCCTGGGCCTGGCGGCCTGCGGCAAGACCGAGCCTCCCGCCGGCAGCGGCACCGGCAGCGGCAGCGGCACCGGCACCACCAGCGACGAGGTGGCGCTGACCTGGGCCACCGCCTCTCTGGGCGGCACCATCCAGATGGTCGCCACCGCCATCGCCACCGTCACCAACAAGTATGAGCCCAACTACAAGGTTACCGTTCAGGCCACCGGCGGCTCCGTCGAGAACGTCCGTCTGCTGCGCAACGGCGAGTGCGATATTGCCCACACCACCGAGGGCGTGAACGCTCTGACCGCCAAGGGCGCCTTCGACGGTGAGCCCACCTTTGACAACCTGCAGACCCTGTTCAAGTGCTACGGCAACGAGACCGTGGCTCTGGTCATGTCCGACAGCCCCCTGACCGACACCAAGAATCTGGAGGGCCTGAAGGTCTGCATCGGCCCCACCGGCTCCGGCATCTCTCAGCAGGCCACCGCTTATCTGAAGACCATTGGCGTGTATGATAAGTGCAAGATCCTGAACATCAGCTACAACGACTCCGTTGACGCCCTGAAGGACGGCACCATCGATGTCCTGTTTGCCTTCACCTCCGGCAAGATGCCCAACTCCTACCTGACTCAGCTGGAGACCAGCGCCGAGGTCCGCGCCCTGCCCCTGGAGACCGACGCCTTCGAGTCCATCTATGAGAACTACCCCGACTTCGGCGCCGCCACCCTGCCCGCCGGCTCCCTGAAGTGCATCACCGAGGACTACCCCACCTTCGCCTCCTACTCCATCGAGTACGTCACCGACGAGATGCCCGAGGACGTTGCCTACACCATCGTGAAGAACATCTACGAGAATTATGACGAGCTGTGCGTCTACAACAACTCCTGCAAGGCCCTGAAGATTGAAGATGCCATGGAAGGTATCCGTCCCCAGATCCCTGTCCATCCCGGCGCTGTCAAGTATTTCAAGGAAGCCGGCGTGTGGGACGACTCCCTGACCATCGGTACCGTCAAGGGCTGATATCCAACCAATAGACCCTCTGCGACTCAATAACCCATAGGCAGTGGAGGGCGCGGCGCTCGCCGCGCCCTCCTGCCAGATCGATCACTATCAGCAACCCTTTGGAAATCCATTTTGAAAGGATAGAGAGAGATGGGAAAGTCCCAAAACAGTAATCTGGCGAACAAGCTGTTCCCTATTGTGGCTGTCGCCATGTGTGTTTTCCACCTTTACACCGTGGTTCAGCCCTCGCTGGACTCCATCCAGCAGCAGGCCATCCACCTGTGCTTCGCTCTGGTCCTGGTCTTCCTGGACTGCATGAGCGTAAAAGACGGCAAGAAGCCCAAAACTTTGAATGTTATTGTGGACATCGTTCTGATGGCCGTTTCCATTTATTCCCTGACGTATATTCTGGTCAAGCAGGAGACTCTGATCAACAAGATCGGGACTTACACCAGCAACGATTTATTTGTGGGAGCGTCCCTGATCCTGATCCTGTTTGTGGCTACATACCGAACCTTCGGTAAGGCCCTGCCCATTTTGGTGGGCATCTTCCTGCTGTACGGCCGCTACGGCTATGTGGTGCCCGGTATGCTGTATCACGCCGGCATCGCCTGGCCCCGCCTGATTGTCAGCGTCACCACCAACCTGTCCGGTATGTTCGGCACCGTGCTGGAGGTCTCCTCCACCTACATCGTCCTGTTCATGATCTTTGGCGGCCTGCTGGACGCCAGCGGTGCGGGCAACTTCTTCATCAAGTTCGCCATGTCCGCCGGCGGCAAGTCCCGCTCCGGCGCGGCCCAGGCGGCCGTAATCTCCAGCGGTCTGGTGGGCTCTATCAACGGCTCTGCCGTGGCCAACGTGGCCTCCACCGGCGTGTTCACCATTCCCCTGATGAAGGACCGCGGGTATGAGCCCCACTTTGCCGGCGCCGTCGAAGCCTGTGCCTCCACCGGCGGCATGATCATGCCCCCCGTTATGGGCGTGGCCGCCTTCGTCATGTCCGGCATCACCGGCATCCCCTACACCAAGATCGCTCTGGCTGCTTTGGTGCCTGCCCTGCTGTATTATGTTACCATCAGCTTTTCTGTCCATTTGCGCGCCCTGAAGAAGGGCTTCAAGCCCCTGACTGACGACGAGATCCCCTCCATGAAGGAGGTCATGTTCAACGGCGCCCACTTCATGACCCCGCTGATCGTGATCGTCATCCTGATGGTGTCCGGTATGTCCGCCATGCGCAGCGCCTTCTTCGGCTGCGTCAGCCTGCTGGTAGTGGTCGCCATCCGCGAGACCATCCGTGACCCCAAGTATCTGACCCGCAAGGACTTCTACGTCATGATCTATCAGGGCTTCGTCAGCGGCGCCAAGAGCTCCATGAGCGTGGCCGCTGCCTGCGCCGCCATGGGCATCATGACTCAGGTCATCATCAACACCGGCATGGCCACCAAGATCGTCTTCCTGATCAAGTCTCTGGCCGGTGGCCATATGTTCGCTGCCCTGTTCCTCACCTGCGTCATCTCCATCTTCTTCGGCATGGGCGTGCCCACCACCGCATCCTATATTCTGGTGGCCTCTCTGGGCGCCCCCGTTCTGATCGAGCTGGGCTATCCCACGCTGGCCGTCCACCTGTTCATCTACTACTACGCCATTCTGGCCAACATCACTCCTCCCATCGCCTCCGCCGCTCTGGTGGGCTCTCAGATCGCCAAGGCCCCCTATATGCAGACCGGCTGGACCGCCGTGCGTCTGGGCCTGCCCGGCTTCATCCTGCCCTTCCTGTTTGTGTACCACCCCGAGCTTCTGCTGGAGGGCAGCTTCTTCGCCTGCGCGTCGGTCATCCTGTCCTGCCTGCTGGGCATGTTCTGCATGGCCTGCTTCTTCGAGGGCTGGTTCTTTACCAGGCTCAGCGTGGTGGAGATGGTTGGCATGGCCGCCGCCACCTTCCTGCTGGTCAAGCCCGGCACCTACTCCGATCTGATCGGTCTGGCCATCTTCCTGGCAATTTTCTTCTTCCAGTATAAGAAGGGAAAGGCCGCCAAGGCTTCCGCCGCAGCGGCGTGATCCGAGGTCTCAAAAAGGAGCGGTCCACTCAGGGACCGCTCCTTTTGATCGACAAGGTCCCGGCACAGGCTTTCTGTGCCGGGACCTTGTCTGCTTACAGCTGGGGCACGACCGTATCCCACAGGGCATCCAGGATCGGCTGGGTACAGCCCTCCTTGTGGGCGGCCAGAGCGATGACCGCGTCCTGCCGGGGCAGAACGATGATAAACTGGCCGTAGATCCCCTCCGCCCGGTAGGCGTCGTCCCGGGCGCACCGCCACACCCAGTAGCCATAGCCGGCGGCGGAGTCCCGTTCGCTGCGATAGGGGTTTCCGGCGGTATCCACATGGCAGCGCACCGCATCCCGGATATAGGCGGCGGGCACCAGCCTGCGGCCCTTCCAGCAGCCCTCGTTCAGGAACAGCTGCCCCACCCGGGACATCTCCTCCAGATTCAGAAACAGGCCGCCCACCCCCAGGGTGTAGCCCAGCGGGCAGGTCATCCACTGGGGATTGGGGATCTCCAACGGATCAAACAGCCGGGGTTTGAGATAATCTACCAGAGACATCCCAGCCCGCTTTTGGATGGCACGGGAGGCCAGAATGGGGGCACAGTTGTTGTATATGAAGCGCTGGCCTGGGGCGGACACAAGGGGGTAGTGCAGGGCGTAGTGGACCCAGTCCAGGTCCTCCAGCCAATCCCGCTGACAGCCGTGGAGCACCAATTTGTCATAACCGGCTGTCATGGTCATCAGATGTCCCACCCGCAGCTGGCTGAGATAGTTGGAGGGACAGGCCGGAGCCTGCTCGGGGAAGATGTCCACGACCCGTTCGTCCATGGTCAGCAGCCCCTCCTCCAGCGCCATGCCCATGGCCAAAGAGAGCACCGTTTTGCTGCAGGAATGAATGTTGTCCCGGCGGCCATCCCACCAGTAGAAGCTGTCCAGAATGGTGTCGTGTTGGCGCACTAAAACGCCGTGAATGTCCAGTCCCTCCTTACTGACAGCGGCAATAAACGGTTTCAGATCCATGATTGTTTCCTTTCCGCCGGGCATCAGATCAGACCCAGCTGTTTTAAGATAAAGATCCAAAAGAAGAACGTAAAGCAACAGAACAACGAGGTGGAGACCACCACCTGCCCAGTCAACTCATAGTCACTATTGTAGATCTGGGCCATGGCAAAGGCGGTGGCTGCCATAGGGGCGGCGGAGACCAGAAGGGTGACTGACAGATCGTTCCCCCGGAAGCCCAAAGCGATGGCACACAGCATCACTGCCAGGGGGATCACCACCAAACGCAGACAGCTGAGAAGAACCACCTGCTTCCACCCCTGCTTCAGGGTGGAGAAGTTGAAGGAGATGCCCAGCGTGACCAGAGCCAGAACAGTACCCGCCTGCCCAAGCGAGACCATAGCAGACTCCACAGCGGAAGATAGACGGATGCCTAAAAGGGAGAAAGCCAGACCGGTCAGAGAGCCGACAATGAGGGAGTTCTTCAGAATACAACAGAGTAAATGAGGAACGGAGGGCTTTCCGCCGCGCAGGCTTTCCAGGGCGATCACGGCCAGCGTGTTATACAGGGGCACCAGCACCGTAATGGCAATGGTCATGGATGCGACGCCCGCCTCATCCGTCAGTGTCTGGGCCAGAGCGATGCCGATGATGGCGATATTTGAGCGGAACAGCGCCTGAAGGCAGGCGCCCCGCCGCCGGGGGTCGGGCACGGTGCGTGAGAACAGGACGGCTCCCCCTGCGAAGAGGAGCAACGTCTGCAGCACCAGAAAGGCGATCAGCCGGGGCGAGAAGGCGCGGTCAAAATCGGCGGTATAAACGCTGTAAAACATATAGACGGACAGCAGTGCGTTGAAGCACAGCTTGTTCAGCTGGGGGACCACCGCCTCGGTCACAATGCCCAGCCGCTTGGCCACATAGCCCACCGAGAGCTTGATAAAGATGGGTAGCACGCAGTTCAGCGCGGTCAGCAGATTGTTCATGTTCGTCCTTGTTTCCATACAGGCTTTCAGTTGCCGAAATGTCCCCTTCGCTTCTCGGCCCCGCCCCCGGGGGCCCGGAACGCGGAAAAGCATGGGATAAGATAAAAATACCGTAAACGGGGCAAAAAATCAACGCAGTTGACTAAACGGCATGGACCTATGATTTTTTGTTATGGGCGGGCCCGGGCACAGGCTTGCCCCCCGGCGCGGAGCCTTTGTTTTTCCGCGTCAGGGGGCATTTTCCCAAAAACGTTTTCCTCGATCCGGTCCGCGGCGGCATCAATACCGCCGCACCACGGCCACCACCTTGCCGATGATCTCGGCATGGTCGCCGTCGATGGGCTGATAGGCCGGGTTCTCCGGCAGCAGCAGGGTGTGGCCATCCTTCCGCCACAGGGTCTTCACCGTGGCCTCGTCCTCGAACAGGGCCACCACGATCTCGCCGTTGCGGGCGTCCTGCTGCCGGTGCACCACCACCAGGTCGTCGGGCAGGATGCCGGCGTTCAGCATGGACTCCCCCCGGACCCGAAGGGCGAAGTGCTCCCCCTCCACCCCCTGGGTGTCGAAGGTCAGGTAGTCCTCGATGCACTCCTGGGCCAGAATGGGGGACCCGGCGGCCACGTTGCCCACAACGGGCACCCGGTCAGCCCTGGCGTCGATCTCCTCCGCCACCGGCCCTGTAGACACGCCGGGCAGCGAGATGGCCCGGGTCTTGCCCTCGGCCTTGACGATCACCCCGGCCTCCTCCAGCCCCTTCATGTGGAAGTGGACGGTGGAGGGGGACTTCAGTCCCACGGCCGCGCCGATCTCCCGCACAGAGGGGGGGTAGCCGTGGTCGCTGGTGAATTGCAGAATGAAGTCGTAGATCTTCTGCTGCTTGGCGGTCAGCTTGGCCATAAGTCAGGCTCCTTTCCCTTGCTCCGGTACTTTCGCCCCCATTTTACCACAGACTCTGCCAAAAGTCAAACGGATGTTCCAAATTTTTACGTTTTCTTTTGCCCTCTCATAAAGAAGTGCCCCCGGCTCTGCCGGGGGCACCCCACTGTTTTCTCTCTTCCGCCCCCGGGGCCGAAAGGGCAGAAGCTCAGGCTCACTTCATGCCGATCAGCTCATACTCCCGGGCGCCCAGGCCGATCTTCTCCGCGTGCTCCAGGGTCTCCTTCCAGGCCATGTTGGGGTTGCTGTTCTCCCACACGTTGCCGTGGTCGTGGAAGTGGGGGTCCCGCAGGTGCTCGCCCAGCTGGCTGTTGGCAAAGGGTGTGGCCTGCTCACACAGGTCCACGCAGGCCTGATCCAGGGCCACGGGGTCAAAGGAGGCCAGCATCCCGATGTTGGGCAGGATGGGGGCGTCGTTCTCGCCGTGGCAGTCGCAGTTGGGGGACACGTCGGTGATCAGGCTGATGTGGAAGCAGGGTCGCCCGTGGCACACGGCGGCGGTATACTCCGCCATCTTCCGCCCCAGCAGCTGGGGAGCGTTATAGTTCTGGTTCCTGATGGCGTCGAAGGCGCAGGCGCCGATGCACCGGCCGCAGCCCTTGCACAGGGCGGGGTCGATCCACGCCTTGGTCACCGTCTGGCCCTGCTCGTCCGTCCTGGGCAGGTAGGAGATGGCGTTGGAGCCGCACTCTCTGGCGCACCGCCGGCAGCCCCGGCACTTTTTCTCATTCACCACGGGGTGGCCGCTGTTGTGCTGCTGCATCTTGCCCGCCCGGCTGCCGCAGCCCATGCCGATGTTCTTGATGGCGCCGCCGAAGCCCGCCTGCTCGTGGCCCTTGAAGTGGGTCAGGGAGATAAAGATGTCCGCATCCATTACCGCCCGGCCGATATACGCCTGCTTGCAGTACTCGCCGTTGGGCACAGGCACCAGAATGTCGTCCGTGCCCCGCAGGCCGTCGCCGATGATGATCTGGCAGCCGGTGGTCACCGTGTTGAAGCCGTTGAGATTGGCGCAGTCCATGTGCTCCAGGGCGTTCTTCCTGCTGCCGGGATACAGGGTGTTGCAGTCGGTCAGGAAGGGCACGCCCCCCTGCTCCTTCACCACGTCGGCCACCGCCTTGGCGTAGTTGGGCCGCAGGAACGCCAGGTTCCCCAGCTCGCCGAAGTGCATCTTGATGGCCACAAACTTGCCGTCCATGTCGATCTGGCCGATGCCCGCCTGTCGGATCAGCTTCTGCAGCTTCGCCGTCAGACTCACCCCCAGCCGGGTGCGGAAATCCGTAAAATACACCTTAGACTTTTCCATCGTATTCGCTCCTTCTCTCGCCTCCGCCCGCCGCGCAGCGCTGGCCCGAGAACGTCTTTTCGGCCCTGTCGGGCCCCTTAATGGGTCTATTTTACTCTAAATACTGCCGCAGTACAACTTATTTTTCTCCCCGTTTATGCATAGCATCGACGTTGCTAACAGGTTGCTAACAGACGAGGATATAAAAGAAAAAGAAAAGTCCTGAACCCCTTGGGGCTCAGGACTTTCAATGGTGGACGCTAACGGACTTGAACCGCTGACCCCCTGCACGTCAAGCAGGTGCTCTAGCCAGCTGAGCTAAGCGTCCAGACAGCATAGATAACTATACCACGCTTCCCCCAAAATGTCAACGATTTTCTGCGCTATTTTCCGTCCCCTGTTTTTCTGCCCATTGTCCCCCCTTTTTTGCTTTGAAATTTCGCCCCCTTTTGCAAAAGAACCTGCTGACCGGCCGGGCGGAACGTGGTATAATACCCCCGGAGACGCTCATCCCTGCTTCATTCGATAGGAGGTATCCCTGTGCTGAATTTTCATCACTCCAACGCCGACCCCTTCCTGCCCCAGGACTGGCTGCTGCCTTACGAGGGGCCGCTCACGCTGGCTGCCCACCTGCTGACCACCCACTCCGGCCCCGGCGG
>CAKUHV010000044.1 GCA_934659445.1 uncultured Oscillospiraceae bacterium
CTCAAACGGCCTTTCGCTCCAAAGGAGCGGAAGGCCGTTCTCTTATCAGGTATCAGGTCTCATCAGGTCTCAGGTCTATCGGGGGCATGTGCCGGCGCCCCTGTCAATACCGGTATCCAAAGGTCACCGGCTTTACCGCCGCCGACAGCGGGGCAAAGGTATAGCCGCCCTTCTGATAGCCCTCGATGATAGCGGGCAGAGCTTCTACCGTAGTAGTCTTGCTGCCGCTGTCGTGCATCAGGATCACGGCCCGCCGCTTGCTGCCCACACCCTTCAGAGCGTTTCCCGCCAGAGTGGCTGCCGGAAGTATCTCGGAGGACACCGCGTCCCCGTTGGCGGCGTTCCAGTCGAAGTAGACAAAGCCCCGCCGGGTCATCTCGGCAATGATCTCCTGATAAATGCCGCCGTTATAGGCGTTGATGCTGCCCCCGGGGAAGCGGAAGATCTGGGGCCTGACCCCCGTGGCCTCTACGATCTGGGTGTACATCTGGTTGAAGTCCTCCAGATATGCCTCCACCGAGGCGTAGATCTTCTGGTAGTTATGGGAGTAGCTGTGGATGGCCAGCGTGTGCCCCGCGGCCACGATATCCCGCATACGCTGAAGATCGTCCTCGCCCGAGGCCCCCACCACAAAGAAGGTGGCCTTCACCCCGTATTGATCCAGGATCTTCAGGATCTCGTCCGTTCGGGGGGACGGCCCGTCGTCAAAGGTGAGGTAGGCACGGTTGGCCGTGTCCTCCGTGCCCCACCCCTCCGTGTCGGCGTACAGTTCGGGGTAGAGTTCGGTGTAGTCCGGCACCTCGGGGCCGGGGACTGCCGGGGGCTCTGTCCCGGCGGGAGGCTCGGACGGCTCTGCCCCCGCCGCTTCCCCGGCGGCCAGCAGCGCCGCCTCCAGCTGCTCCCGCAGTTCTTCCAGCTGTTGGGACAGCTCGCGCGCCTGAAGGGCAAAGCGGGCCGCCAGCGCCCCGGACGCAAGGAGCAGCAGCACCGCAGCGATGAGCATGGCGCCCTTGAAAAAGCGGCCGCCGCCCCCCTGCGTATGAACTGTCCCGGCAAAGATGTCCGACTCTCTCTGTCCGATGGCACTGGCCATATCCGATCTCCTCCCCCTCTCCGGGCCGCAGAGACAACCCGGGAGGCACCGCTGTTGCCCTCCCGGGGCTTCAGCCGGCTTTTCCCGGAAGCCGCTTTTATCCCCTCAACTCCGGAGCCCTTCTCTTCTTCGACAGAGTGTACCACACCCACCCACCCCGGTCAATGCTCCGGCGGAGGAAAAAACCGCCCGCCATGTTCCGCCCTTGCAAGATCCGGAGCGCTGCGGTATAATCCACAGAAAACAGCCGCAGCTGCTCTCAAGGAGGTTTTTCCATGTCCCATCCCCTGCTCATCCGCTCGGCCGCTCCGGAGGACGCCCCCGCTCTGGCCGCCATCTACGCTCCCTATGTGGCGCAGACCGCCATCACCTTTGAGTATGACATCCCCACGGCGGCGGAGTTCGCCCGGCGCATCGCCCGCACACTGGAGCACTACCCCTATCTGGTGGCCGGGCAGAATGGCCGCACCGTGGGCTTCGCCTACGCCGGGGCCTTCGGCAGCCGGGCAGCCTACGACTGGTCAGTGGAGATGTCCGTCTACCTGTCCATGGACTGCCGGGGCGGCGGCATGGGGACGCAGCTGTACCAAGCCCTGGAGCGGAAGTTGGTGGAGCGCGGCTTCCGCTCCGCCGAGGCGTGCATCGCCTACACAGACCCGGAGGACGAGTATCTGACCCAGGGCAGCGTGCGCTTTCACGAGAAGCTGGGCTACCGCATGGTGGGCCGCTTTGACCGCTGCGCCTATAAATTCGGGCGGTGGTACGACATGGTGTGGATGGAAAAGCACCTGGCCCCCCACGAAAACGGGCCATGGCCCACGAAGACCCCTCTGGGACGATAAGCGGCATCCTCTCCTTCAGAATCAGACGACAAAGGGCCTCCCACCGGTCATGTTCCGGTGGGAGGCTCTTTTGCTTGACAGCTTCGTTGTTTCAGCAGCTGCACATTTTCATATAGTCTCTTGTTTCCTGGTTCCAGCGCCAGTGCCTGCTCCGCCGCCGTCAGGGACTCCTCCACCCTTCCCGTGCGGAACAGGGCGATGGAGCGCAGGTCGTGGGGCAGGCTGCCCCACGGGGCGGCCTCGCAGATATAGGTCCGGGGCCGCTCCCGGATGGCCAGCGCCAGCCCGGTGAAATACAGCACCCCGTCCCACTCCTCCCTGCGGTACAGCAGCTGGGCCAGATCCAGATAGGGCTCCCGCAGGTGGGGGGCCTCTGCCATGGCCCGGAAGTACCAGCTCCGGGCGGCGGAACTATCTCCCAAATTCTCATAGGCCCGGGCGATATACCGCATGGAGGCACACCGCTCATCCCGCCAGGTGGCCGTGGGCATCTCCAGATGGTGCTTCAGAGTGCGGATGCACTCCTCCCACCGGCCGCGGTAGAGGTATTCCCGCCCCAGATAGTGGGTGTTCCGGTCGTCCTCCGGCTCCTCGGCTACGGACAGCTCCAAAAGGGGCAGATACTGCCCCCGGGATTTGGTGGGGTCCGGGTGGTGGTCCAGCTGCATTCCCTCCGCCGCCACTGTGGGGCCGGGGTTCCCCTCCCCCGTCCAGCGCAGCACCTCGTGCACCGGGTGTACCCAGCGGTAGCCCCGGCGGGCATGGGCCTTCTCGCTCCAGAACACCACGCCCTCGCTGCCGTCGGGATTGAAGGACCAGGTGTAGCGGTAGGCCGCCTGCCCCGTCCCCGGTTTCCACGCTTTCTCCAGCGCCCGCCGCCAGCCGGGGCGAAACACCTCATCCAGATCGGTGCAGACACAGATGTCCGCGTCCTCCGGCGTCAGCTCCAGAGAGCGGTTTCTTGCATCGTCGAACCGCCAGGGTGAGATGACCTCCTGCTCCACCCGGGCTCCCCGGGCCCGCAGGCGCTCCACTGTGCCGTCAGCAGAGCCGGTATCCAGCACCACCGCAGCATCCGCCTCCCCCATGGAGTCCATCCAGCGGTCGGCAAACTGTTCTTCATCCTTACAGATGGCGTAAACGACTACCTTCACGCACAGCCCTCCCCTGTTCGCTCCGCCTCCGCCGGATCGGTGGAGGCGGAGCGCTCTGTTCTTTTACAGTCCGGTCTCCAGGAAGCCGGCGTTGATCAGGCTGGTACGCAGGGCGTTGAACTGTGCCACTACGTCGTCCGTGCCGGTCGCCGGGGCCACGTAGGCCCCGGCCGTGATGGCTGCGGCAGGGCCGGTAGGACCGGTGGGTCCGGTGGGACCTGTGGGGCCGGTTTCGCCTGAGGCGCCCGCTGCGCCTGTGGCTCCGGTCGCGCCGATGGGGCCGGTAGGACCCGTGGGACCTGTGGGGCCGGTTTCGCCTGTGGCTCCCGCTGCGCCTGTGGCTCCGGTCGCACCGACAGGGCCGGCGGGGCCAGTAGGTCCGGTGGGGCCGGCCGCACCGTCAGGTCCCGGGATCCCCTGCGGCCCCGTAGGGCCAACGCCCCCCGCAGGACCGGGATAGCCCTGTGGCCCGGTAGGACCGGTGGGGCCGGTGGGCCCCGTCCCGGGCAGAGGGCAGCAGCAGGGCTGAGGCATCGGCGGCGGACAGGGCGGCGGGCACGCCCCCTGACAGGGCGAGCCGCCCCCCATTAGCTGGGCGGTCACAGGCTCCTGCCTGTTTCCCTCCCACTGAGATGAATAGTAACGCTTCATAGCATAGCTCCTTTGGGCGGGGCGCGCCCCGCCAGAGATGGCGGCCCGAAGCGCCGGAGCGCCCCAGCGCCACATCCCATTCTATGCCGCCGCCGAAAAACCGTGTCTTTACAGTCACCGCCCTTTCTGGCATAATAGAGATACTCCCTGTGCCCCGTGCCCTGCACAGACACGGAACACACAGGGACAGATCGGAATTTGAGCAAAGGGAGGTATCCCATGAAACGATACATCGCCGCCCTGGATCAGGGCACCACCAGCAGCCGCTGCGTTATCTTCGACTGGCAGGGCCATATCGTGGGCATGGCCCAGCGGGAGTTCACCCAGCTCTACCTCCAGCCCGGCTGGGTGGAGCAGGACCCCATGGAGATCTGGTCCAGCCAGTACTCCGTCCTCACCGAGGCTGTGGCCCAGACCGGCATCGAGCCGGAGGAGATCGCTGCCATCGGCATCACCAACCAGCGGGAGACCACCATCCTCTGGGATCGTCAGACCGGCCGTCCCATCCACAATGCCATCGTGTGGCAGTGCCGCCGCACCGCCCCCCAGTGCGAGGCGCTGAAGGCGGACACCGGGCTGGTGGAGTACATCAGGGAGCACACCGGCCTGCTCATAGACGCCTATTTCTCCGCCACCAAGATCCAGTGGCTTCTGGACCATGTGGACAACGCCCGGCAGCTGGCCCGGGAGGGGCGGCTGCTCTTTGGTACGGTGGACACCTGGCTGCTGTGGAAGCTCACCGGAGGCCGGGTACACCTTACCGACTGCACCAACGCCAGCCGCACCATGCTGTTCGACATCCGGCGCCAGTGCTGGGACGAGCACATCTGCCAAGCCCTGAACATCCCCATGAACATCCTGCCGGAGGTGGCCGACTCCAGCAAGGTGTACGGCACCGTGCAGTTTCAGGGGGCGGAGATCCCCGTATCCGGCATCGCCGGGGACCAGCAGGCCGCCCTGTTCGGCCAGACCTGCTTTCTGCCCGGGCAGGCCAAGAATACCTACGGCACTGGCTGTTTCCTGCTGATGAACACCGGGGACAGGCTGTACCGCAGCCGGAACGGCCTGCTGTCCACCATCGCCGTGCGGCTGAACGGCAGAGTCTCCTACGCTCTGGAGGGCTCCGTCTTCGTGGGCGGGGCGGTGATCCAGTGGGTGCGGGACGAGCTGCGCTTTTTGAGCGAGGCCCGGGACGCAGAGTACTACGCCTCCAAGGTGCCGGACACCGGCGGGGTGTATCTGGTGCCCGCCTTCACCGGTCTGGGCGCCCCCTACTGGGATATGTACGCCCGGGGCGCGTTAGTGGGCATCACCCGGGGCACCAGCCGGGAGCACATCATCCGCGCCGCGCAGGAGTCCATCGCCTATCAGAGCTATGACCTGGCCGCCGCCATGGAAAAGGACACGGGCATCCCTCTGGCCCAGCTGAATGTGGACGGCGGCGCCAGCCGGGACGGCTTCCTCATGCAGTTCCAGGCAGACATTCTGAACAAGCCCGTGTGCCGCCCGGTCATCCGGGAGACCACCGCCATGGGGGCCGCCTTCCTGGCCGGTCTGGCCGTGGGCTTCTGGAGGGATCTGGATGAGCTGCGGGCCGTGCGCCAGCTGGACCGGCAGTTCGTCCCCGCCATGGAGGAGGAGCGCCGCCGCACTCTGTTGGCAGGCTGGCACAAGGCGGTGGGCCGGTCTCTGGACTGGACCGAACACACATGACAAGGAGCGATCACTTTGGACATGCCCTTTATCCCCACCTATTCCTACTGGCTCAATGACAACAGCTGGTACGGCAGTCTGGGGCAGGCCCGGTTCTTCATCAGGCCCGCCGCGCTGGACAAGGCAGACCCCGATGAGCCCCTGCGCATCCGGCTGGACGTACAGCTGTGGAAGGGCCCCCTGACTCTGGAGCTGAGCCAGGTACTGGCCACAGAGAGCTTTCCCCTGCTGGAGGACAGCGCCGAGAGCGATCTGAACGCTCTGGCCCTCTGGCTGGAGGAGCAGGCCGAAAAGCTGAACGGGAAAGCCTCCCTGTAAGGGCGCAATGTCATTCAGTTAAGGGCTTTGTCATTGCGCGCCAGTCCGCAGACTGGCGCAGCAATCCGTCTTTTCTAACGGATTCCCACGGCAGTGACATCGGTCACTGCCTCGGAATGACTGGTTCTTCTGACCTGAATGACATTGTGTAAGGGCGGGGCCTTTCCCTACATCTTCCGTCAACAGACGGATCGTCTCAAGGCTTCCTGACAAAAAACGCGGCCCCCGGCTTATGCCGGAGGCCGCGTCTGCTCTTATTCCGATCTTACTTGATCATGGAAGCGACCTCGGCGGCGAAGTCGTCCTCCTTCTTCTCGATGCCCTCGCCAGTGGCGTAGCGGGTGAAGGCCTTCACGGTGATCTTGCCGCCCAGCTGCTTGGCTACCTCGGCCACGTGCTTCTCTACGGAGATCTTGTTCTCCTTCACGAAGGCCTGCTGCAGCAGACAGTTCTCCTCGTAATACTTGCCCAGCTTGCCCATGACGATGCCTTCCTTGACCTTGTCGGGCTTGGCGGCCATCTTGGGATCGTTGGCCATCTGAGCCAGCTGGATCTCCTTCTCCTTGTCCAGGACCTCCTGGCTGACGTCGGACTTGTCCAGATAGGTGGGGTTCATGGCGCAGATCTGCATGGCCACGTCCTTGCCCAGCTCGGTGACCTTGTCGGCCTCGATGCCCTCGACCTCCAGGTTGACCAGAACGGCCACCTTGCCGCCCATGTGGATATAGGGCACGTTCACGCCGTCGGCGTAACGGAAGAAGCGGCGGATCTGGATATTCTCACCGATGGCCAGCACCTTATCGGCAGTGATGTCGGCCACGGTGCGGTCGGTGCCGGGATAGCGGCAGGCCTTCAGAGCCTCAACATCGGCGGGGTTCTCGTCAGCCACCACGACGGCCAGCCCCATAACGAACTCCTGGAACACCTCGTTCTTGGCGACAAAGTCGGTCTGGGAGTTGACCTCGATGATCACGCCGATGCCCTTCTCGGTGACGGTGGCAAAGCTCATGCCCTCGGCGGCGATCTTGCCGGCCTTCTTGGTCTGGGCAGCCATGCCCTTCTCGCGCAGCCACTCGATGGCCTTGTCGAAGTCGCCCTCGGCGGCGGTCAGGGCCTTCTTGCAGTCCATCATGCCAACGCCGGTCATTTCGCGCAGCTTCTGTACGTCCTTTGCGGTAATAGCCATAAATCGTTACCTCCATTTATCTCAGGGCCGGAGCGCCGGCCCCCTGTGTTGTAAAAAACAGCGCCCGCCCGCCGGGCGGGCGCTGTATATCCTTATGATTTACTCGGCGGCGGGGGTCTCAGCCTCGGCGGGAGCCTGATCCTGACCCTGCTTGCCCTCCTGGATGGCGTTGGCCATCACGCCGGCCAGCAGCTTGATGGCGCGGATGGCGTCGTCGTTGCCGGGGATCACATAGTCGATCTCGTCGGGGTCGCAGTTGGTGTCCACGATGGCCACGATGGGGATGTGCAGCTTGCGGGCCTCGGCGATGGCGTTGCGCTCCTTGCGGGGGTCGACAACGAACAGAGCGCCGGGCAGCTTCTTCATCTCGGTCACGCCGCCCAGATACTTCTCCAGCTTGGCGATCTCGCCCATGTGCTTCATGACTTCCTTCTTGGGCAGCATGTCGAAGGTGCCGTCCTCCTGCATCTTCTTCAGCTGGTTCAGACGGTCCACACGGCCGCGCATGGTCTTGAAGTTGGTCAGCATGCCGCCCAGCCAGCGGGCGTTCACCCAGTACATGCCCACGCGGGAGGCCTCTTCCTTAATGGCCTCCTGAGCCTGCTTCTTGGTGCCGACGAACAGGATGGTCTCACCCTTCTCGCCCAGCTCACGCACGAAGTTGTAAGCCTCTTCCAGCTTCTTCACGGTCTTCTGCAGGTCGATGATATAGATTCCGTTGCGCTCCATGTAGATATAGGGAGCCATCTTGGGGTTCCACCGACGGGTCTGGTGGCCGAAGTGGACGCCGGCCTCCAGCAGCTGCTTCATAGATACGACTGCCATTGTTGTTTCCTCCTGTAATTTCAGTTGTTACCCTCTGGAGACCTCATCTCCCCCGCCAACCCTGAAGGGTCAGGGCACAGGGCGGAGCATCCGTCTCCATGCGTAATGCTATGGTATTTTATCACAGTTTGTCCGGGGACGCAAGAATTTTTTCCTTGTTTTTTCGGAAATTTTCTTCCTCTATCCGCATCCGCTCTTTCTCCTGCGGCGCTCCCCCAGCCGGGGCCGGGGCTCCTCCTCTACCAGAATGATGTCCTGTCCGAAGCGCCGCACCGCGTCCCAGGGGACATAGCGGTCCTCCTCCCGCCCCAGCAGGCCCAGCAGCCGCAGCCGCCCGGGCACCACCAGGGCGGTCACCCGCCCGGTGTCCAGGTCCACCTCCATATCCCCCACAAATCCGAAACGGCTGCCGTCAGACACGCTGACGACCTCCTTGTACCGCAGCTGAGCCAATCTGTTTTCCATGACCGCCCCTCCTTTTCTCTGTCAGCCTATGCGCGGGGCGGCCTGTCCCATTCCGGCGGGAAAAGCGCCCCCGGCCCATGTGGCCGGGGGCGCTCACTGTTTGGGATCTGGACTCGAGACCGGCTTACTGGTTGGCCTTGGGGGGCTGAAGGGCGATGCCAGCCACGTTCACATTCACCGCGGCTACCTCCATGCCCGTCATGGACTCCACGGCGTTCTTCACCGCCTCCTGCACGGCCCTGCCCACCTCTGGAATGGTGTGGCCGAAGGCCATGAGGATAGACAGGGTGACCACCACCTTGTCCCCCTCCATCTTCGCAGAGACGCCCTTGGCCAGGTTCTTCTTGCCCAGCAGCTCGGCAATATCGCTGCCCAGATTGGCGGTCAGACCGCTGACGCCCTCGATCTCCAAAGCGGCGGCGGCGGAGATGCCGGCCAGCACCTCTTCGGAAATATAGATATTGCCCTGCTCCTCACAGCGGGTCACATACTCCTTATTCTCGCTCATTGTCTGTCACGCTCCTTTTGCGGCCGGGGCGCGGAGCGCCCCGTTTGCAGCTATTGTACCACACGGGAGCGGATTTGACAACGGGAAAGGAAAATTTCGATTTTTTCCGAAAAATCTTTCAAAGGAAATTGCCCAGCCGCCCGGCGTGTGCTAAAATAAAGGGCGAAAAATGACAGGAGGCGCACCCACATGGGAGACATCATCACCATCGGTATTGCCGGCGGCACCGGCAGCGGCAAGACCACCATTACCCGCACCCTGCAGAACCGTTTTTCCAGCCACGTCAGCGTGATCTACCACGATAACTACTACCTCGCCCACGACGACATGACCTACGAGGAGCGCAGCAAGCTCAACTACGACGCCCCCGAGTCCTTCGACACCCATGGGCTGATCCGCGATCTACGCGCCCTGCGCCGGGGAGAGGCGGTGGACTGCCCGGTGTACGACTACACCATCCACAACCGCTCCAAGGAGACGATACGTATCGAGCCCTCCCCCGTCATCATCGTAGAGGGCATCCTGATCCTTCAGAATCCGGAGCTGTGCGACCTGCTGGACATCAAGCTCTTTGTGGACACCGACGCCGACGTGCGCATCCTGCGGCGCATCCTGCGGGACGTGAAGGAGCGGGGACGCAGTCTGGAGTCGGTGGTGAACCAGTATCTGACCACAGTGAAGCCCATGCACGAGATGTACGTAGAGCCCTCCAAGCGCAGCGCCGACATCATCATCCCCGAGGGCGGCCACAATCTGGTGGCCATGGAGATGCTCATTCAGCGGGTAAACGCCCACCTGAACCGGGAAAAGCAGGCATAAGGCCAACTCCCGATTCCATTCCGTATCCCCTTGCAGCAGAGATGCCTGTGTTCCCCGCCCCCCTGCGGGGGCGGGGAACACGAAAAAAAAATTGCGCGAAGGCCAAAGCCCCCGATCCGCAGGATCGGGGGCTTTGTACTGCTCTGCACTCTACTCTACCTCGATGATCTTGATCTGCTCGGCGGTAAAGCCCGCCGTCTGATTCACCACATCCACGATGCGGGCAGTATCGGCCTCGGTCAGCCCGGCCTCGGGCGCGGCCACCGCCAGGCTGACGGAGTCCTCCCCGATAAAAGCCACGCAGTCGGCGTAGCCCTTGGCCACCACCAGGTTTTCGATCTGGGCCTCGGTGACGGTGTAGTCGGCCATAGTCTGGATGGCGGCGTTGGCCTCATCCCGCATGGTCTGGTCGGCGTCCTGACGGGCGGCGGCGTCCTGCAGCAGAGTCAGGGCACTGTCCCGGGCCTGCTGCCGGTTCAGGCGGGCGGTGGCGAAATAGCCGGAGGTCACCTGGGCCTGGCCCCCCTCCGTCCCGGCCCCGCCGGTCTGCTGTCCCACCAGGGGGTCGCTCTGGCTGACCAGCGTGGAGTCCCCCAGATTCTTGCCCGCCTGCTCCTCCTCTTTGCCGTAGCTCCAGTTGAGATACACCGCCGCACATACGAACACAGCCACAGCGGCCACCACTGCGTTGCGCCGCCACAGTGGGGAGCCGCCCTCCCGCTTTCGACCTGCCATCTTCATGCTCTCCTTCCTCCTATTCCCTTGTTTCCATACCTGCTCCGCGCCGGATCACCCGCCGCTCTGACAGACGCACACCCGGTCCGCCCCCAGACCGGTCAGGGCGGATACCGCCTTCAGCAGCTCCAGCCGCACCTGGGGGTCTCCGCCGCCGGGGCACACCACCAGCGCCCCCCGGAATCGGGGGGCGTCGGTCTGCAGGGGGACCACCGACTGCCCTCCGCTGCCCCGATTCAGGGTGACGGTGTCCCGGGTGACCCGCTCCCCCTCCTGCTTTACATCCTCAGCCAGGACCTGGCGGCCGCCGCTGTCCAACGACAGCACCACCTCCACCTCCCCCGCCCCGCTGACGCGGGACAGGGTGCGGGCCAGCTTCTCCTCAAAGCCCTCCAGGTCAAATTCCTGCTGCTCCGTCTGGACGGTGGCGCCTGCGCTCTCCCGCCCCGAGGGCAGAGCCATGAGCACCGCGCCCAGAGCGGCCACCAGCAGCATGGGTCCGTACCGCTTCCAAAGGCTCCGCCCCTGCTCCCCGGTCTTCGGCCACTGCAGCTTCATGGCACTCCCTCCTGTACAAAATACTGTTCGGCGGCGGGGATGCCCAGCTCGTCGGCGATGGCCGCGGACAGGCTGTCCCAGGCTTCCCCCGGGGCGGCGCCCCGGACGAACACCGCAGCGGGCATCGGGTTCCCGGCTTCGTCCGTCCGGCACTCCACGCTTACGGTGCACTTCAGGCCCAGCTGTGCCGCCTTGTCCAGAATATATGCGGCCGCTTCCTCCTCTATGACCTGTTCCAGCTGCTCCTGCCTGCCCTGCTTCAGCTCGCTCTCTATCTCCTCCACCCCCTGAAAAAAATCCTCCAGCCAGCGCTGTCCGCCCTCCGGGCGGAACTGCGGCAGGGGGCGCAGGATGGCCGCCAGCAGCACCAGCCCGCAGGTGAGCTTGCCCACCCGCTTCACCGCCCCCTCGGGCATCAGAGTCTGGGCCAGAGCGGCCAGAATGGCCGCCGCCGCCACCCCCAGCACCCAGGCGCGCAGGGCGCTCATGGGACGGCCGCCGCCACAGCGGCGATCAGGCTGACCAGCAGCAGCAGAGCGCAGGCGCCAGTCATGCCCAGGATCAGGCCGAAGGCGGAGCCTATGTCATCCATCAGTTTACATAATCTCATATCGCACACCATTCCCGCCAGAGCGGCGGCCAGCTTATAGGTCAGATAGTGCAGGGCCAGCCGGAGGAAGGGGATCGTGCAGATGGCCAGCGTCGCCGCCAGCCCCACCGCCCCCACGGTGCCCCGCAGGGCCCCCGCGCCGGCCAGTACGGTCTCCGCCGCATCGGACAGGATCCCCCCTACCACGGGCACCGCCCGGGAAATAGCCATCTTCGCCGTTTTCACCGCTGCCGCGTCCGCCGACCCCGCAACGGCCCCGCTGGCGGTGAGCCAGCCCACGAAGAGCAGCAGGAACACGGTCAGCGCCCCCTGTACGCCCCCGCGGATCAGCTCCGCTACTTTTTTCAGGCCCGGGCTGCCCACGGCGGCGCAGGCGCAGCAGGCCCCCACATAAGTGTAGATCAGGGGGATCAGCAGCCCGTCCATGGCGCTCATCAGCAGGTCGGCAAACAGCACCGTAGCCCCCTGGCGCACCGCGGCCGCCCCCACCTGACCGGTGGCGGCGGTCAGGGCGGCCAGCACCGGCAGCAGAAGGGAGGAAAAGCCGTCCATGACCTCCACCGTCTGCCGCCCCAGCCCTATCATGGCCCCCACATCGCCCACGGCCAGCGCGGTGACCGACAGCGCCCCGGCCAGCTCCACCGCCTGCATCGCCCCCTTGTCTCCCTCCGGGACCATCCCCTGGGCCAGGGCGCACAGCAGGGCCACGGCCACCAGCCGCGCCCCGGCGGGGGCCATCTCCCGGATCAGAGGGACCAGCGCCTCCGCCGCCCTGCGCAGCACCCCGGCTATCCCCCCGGAAAGGCCGTCCGACCGAGAAACGCCGTAGTCCTCCGCCGCCTGAAACAGCTCCCCCGCCCCGTAAGCGGCGCTCTCCTCCGCCCCGCTCACGGGGGCGGTCAGCGCCAGAAGCAGAAGGAGCACGGCCAGCGCCCGGCCCCTCACAGCAGCTCCTCCAGCAGGGCCAGCACCGCCCCCATCAGGGGCAGTGC
>CAKUHV010000045.1 GCA_934659445.1 uncultured Oscillospiraceae bacterium
CGCCGGCACCGGCGGCGCCCTCCAGGAAGATGGGAAGCATCATGCCGATGACGATCAGCTGCACCCGGCGGTCGTCGCTGATCTTGGCGATGGTGGCCTTGACATCGTCAATGGCCCCGGTATCCCGCAGGATGTTCAGGATAGTAAAGGCGCCGAATACCATCAGCACGATCTTCAGGCCCTCTTTGATCCCCTTCCAGACTAGGGGGTCGAAGGTCTTTACATTTTCCGCAAAGGTGGCGCCGGTGACGTTGAAGTAAGTAAAGGCCAGCACCAGCGTCCAGACCAGGGCGATGGGGGCCACCCGCTTGGCCGACTGCTTGAAGCCAAGGATGCCTACGAGTACGACGAGGATGGGGCTGAGGGCCATAACAAAGTTTACAAAGTCCATAGGAATTACTCGCTTTCTTTCTGAGATGGGGCGGATCTCCCCTGTATCTGCCGGCCGGACAGAAACAGCAAAGGGCCAAAAAGAAACGGCCCCGCCGGATCGGCGGGACCGTTACTGACGAAGGAGCTTCCCCCAACGCGGGGGAGGGCAGGTCAGGCGGTGCGCCGTCCGGAACAGCTGTCAGCCAGCAGGACCAGCAGGCCCAGCAAAGCGATGGACAGAACAAAAATGGACGCCAGCAGCAGGCTGGCGTCCATAATAATAATCATGCCGTTGGCGGCGTCAGGGCAGGAGAAAGCGGCGCAGGCAGACTGCTGCGCAGAGACAGACATGGACATGGCGGCAAACACAGTGTTCATGGCGGCTCACTCCTTTCCTGAGATGGCTGGAGTGTACCACAGTTTTTTGGTCTCCGCAAGGGGGAATTTACCCCGATGAAGCAAGTTCGTTGGGTCAGACAAATTTTTCCCGCGGCGATTTTTTATCCTTTGGCGGGAGTGATAAAGGAATTGTCAGAATTTTCCGTGTAAAAGCGCCCCGTCTGCTCTCAGACGGGGCGCTGAAAGGCGGTCATTTCACGCCGTGGCTGTTCAGCAGGCCCTGCTTGATATCCCACAGCTTCTGGGACAGGTCCACATAGTAATTGTGGGGGTTCTCAAAGCGCTTGACCTCGTCCCACAGGGCGTCCACCTGCCGCTGGCAGTAGGAGCGGCTGGCGCGGAGATCGGGCACCTGATACACCAGCTCGCCGCTGCGGAAAATGGGCACCAGCAGCTCCCGGGCCTCGACGTCGGTGAACTCCTTGCGCTTCCAGGTGGCGTTGGGGTCGAACAGCTCGATGGGCTGGGAGAAGTCGAACTGCTCGTCGTGCAGGCAGATCAGGTCCACCTCCGCCTTGCCCGTGCTCCTGGAGAACAGGCGGTAGACCTTCTTGAAGTGGGGGGTGGTGATCTTGGCGGGGTTTTCGCTGATCTTGATCTTGGGGATCACCGTACCGTCGTCGTCCTCGATGGCCACCAGCTTGTACACGCCGCCGAACACCGGCTCGCTGCGGGAGGTGATCAGCCGCTCGCCCACGCCGAAGGAGTCGATGCGGGCCCCCTGCCGTACCAGATCCCGGATGATATACTCGTCCAGCGCGTTGGAGGCAAAGATCTTGCAGTCGGTCAGCCCGGCCTCGTCCAGCATCTGGCGGGCCTTCTGGGACAGATAGGTCAGGTCGCCGCTGTCCAGACGGATGCCGCACTTGGTGATGCCCCGGGGCAGCAGCACCTCCTTGAACACGCGGATGGCGTTGGGCACGCCGGACCTGAGCACATTGTAGGTGTCCACCAGCAGGGTGGCGTTGGTGGGATAGAGCTCACAGTAGGTCTTGAAGGCGGTGTACTCGTCGGGGAACATCTGCACCCAGGAGTGGGCCATGGTGCCCGTGGCGGGGGAGCCGTAGTGCTGGTCGGCCATGGTGCAGGCGGTTGCGGTGCAGCCGGCGATATAGCTTGCCCGGGCGCCCAGCAGGGCGCCGTCGGGACCGTGGGCCCGGCGGGAGCCGAACTCCGCCACGGGGCGGCCCTCAGCCGCCCGGACGATGCGGTTGGATTTGGTGGCGATCAGGCACTGGTGGTTCAGGCTGAGGAGGATAAACGTCTCGATAAACTGGGCCTGAATGGCGGGGGCGCGCACCGTCAGAATAGGCTCGTTGGGGAAGATGGGGGTGCCCTCGGGCACGGCCCAGATGTCCCCGGTGAAGCGGAAGGCGCGCAGATAGTTCAAAAACTCCTCGCTGAAGCAGCCCTTGGAGCGGAGATAGGCGATGTCCTCGTCGTCGAAGTGGAGGGACTGGATATATTCCACCACCTGGGCCAGGCCGGCGGCAATGGCAAAGCCGCCCTTGTCGGGCACGGTGCGGTAGAACACATCAAAATAGCAGATGCGGTCCTGAAGCCCCGTCTGGAAATAGCCGTTGCCCATGGTCAGCTCGTAAAAGTCACACAGCATGGTCAGATTGGTCTTTGCTTTCATGGCAAAAAGCCTCCCGTATGCCGCTGCGGCGCGCAAAACCGCAGCGTAAAGTAAAAATATTATACTCGACTTTTCCGGAAAAGGCAAGGAAAAGAAAAACTCCGCAGGTTTTCCCGGCTGCCGGGCGGCAGACCATCCATAAAATGGTATAGGAGAGCGGTTATAATTCCCCGGACGCCGGAGAAAAGGACGGCCGTAAAGGAAATTTAAGTGTTTTTTCATTTTCTTTGGGGGAAAAGTATGGTATACTGGGCCTATCACGTAGCTCGGAAAGGCGGAATGACCTTGAAACATAAATTTGACGCACTGATCGCAGGCGCCGGATACGCAGGCACCGTGTGTGCCCGAGCTCTGGCCGAAAAGGGGAAAAAGGTCCTGGTGGTGGAGCGCCGCCCCCACGTGGCCGGCAACGCCTATGACCGGCTGGACGAGGCCGGCGTGCTGATCCATCAGTACGGCCCCCACATCTTCCACACCAACAACAGGGTGGTGTTCGACTGGCTGTCCCGGTTCACCCAGTGGCGGTACTACCAGCACCGGGTCATCGCCAATATCCCCGATGAGCAGGGCGGGCGGATGACCTATCCCGTGCCCTTCAACCTGACCTCTCTGGAGACGGCCTTCGGCCCCGAGGAGGGCAAGCGTCTGGGGGACAAGCTCATCGCCGCCTACGGCGCCGAGAAGAAGGTGACCATCCTGGAACTGCGGCAGAACGCCGACCCGGAGATCGCCGCCCTGGCCGATTATGTGTACAACCACGTCTTCGTGCGCTACACCATGAAGCAGTGGGGACAAAAGCCGGAGGAGATCGACCCCAACACCACGGCCCGAGTGCCTGTGTTCCTGTCCCGGGATGACCGGTATTTTCAGGATACTTATCAGGGGATGCCGTTGGAGGGCTATACCCCCATGTTTGAGAAGATGCTTGACCACCCCAACATCACCGTGGAGCTGGGCCGGGACGTTCTGAAGGATCTGGACGTCTCCGGGGATAAGCTCCTGTGGGAGGGGGAGGTTTTTGACGGCCCCGTGGTGTATACCGGGCAGGCGGACGAGCTGTTCGGCTTCCACTTCGGCCCCCTGCCCTACCGCACCCTGGACTTCCAGTTCGAAACTCTGCTTCAGGACGACTTTCAGGGCTATGGCACGGTGAACTACACCGTGGACCAGGACTTTACCCGCATCACCGAGTTCAAGCACATGACGGGGCAGGTCTGCCCCGGCCGCACCACCATCGTGAAGGAGTACTCCCGGGCCTACGAGGGCCGCGAAGATGAGACCCCCTATTACGCCATCATCAACTCGGACAACAACGCCCTGTACGACCAATACGCCGCTCTGGCCCGGCACTTCGGCAATCTGCACCTGCTGGGCCGCCTGGCGGAGTACAAATACTATAATATGGACGCAATCGCTGCCCGGGCCCTTGAGCTGGCAGAAACTCTGTGACCAAAGCGAAGCCCGGCACGCTGAGATCAACAAAATGGCGGGAACTGCCCGCCCTGCCGACAGGAGAGAAATTATGGACAAACTCATTACCTTTGCCGTTCCCTGCTATAATTCCGCTGCCTATATGGACCACTGTGTCCAGACCCTGCTGAAGGGGGGCGATGACATCGAGATCATTCTGGTGGACGATGGCTCTGCCAAAGACGATACCCCCGCCATCTGCGACCGCTATCAGGAGCAGTATCCCAACATCGTCCGGGCCATCCACCAGCCCAACGGCGGCCACGGCGAGGGCGTGAATCAGGGCATCCGCAACGCCCGGGGCTTCTATTACAAGGTGGTGGACTCCGACGACTGGGTGGACGTGGACGCCCTTCACGCCGTGCTGGACAAGCTGCGCCAGTTCAATCGGGACGGACGCCCCGTGGATATGATGATCGCCAACTACGTCTATGAGCACGTGGAGGATCACACCCAGAAGGTTATGCGGTACACCAATGTGTTCCCCGTGGGCCGCATGTTCACCTGGGAGCAGATCGGCCGGTTCCGCCCCTCTCAGTATCTGCTGATGCACTCGGTGATCTACCGCACCCAGCTGCTGCGGGACTGCGGGCTGGAGCTGCCCAAGCACACCTTCTATGTGGACAACATCTTTGTGTATCAGCCCCTGCCCATGGTGCGCAACATGTACTATATGGATGTGGACCTGTATCGCTACTTCATCGGCCGGGCCGACCAGAGCGTGAACGAGAAGGTGATGGTCACCCGGGTGGACCAGCAGCTGCGGGTCACCTATCAGATGATCGACTCCCACGACCTGCACCAGGTGGCCGCCCAGCACAAGAAGCTCAGCCGCTATATGTTCAGCTATCTGTCCATGATGATGGCCATTTCCTCCATCTTCCTGATCATTGCCAACACCCCCGAGAGCCTGGGCAAGCGCACCCAGCTGTGGGAGTATCTTCGGCAGAAGGACCCCGGCATGTACAGGAAGATGCGGTACGCCGCCGTGTCCGGTTTTACCGCCTTCCCCGGCTATCAGGGCCGCAGGCTGTCCGTGCAGCTGTATCATCTGGCCCGGAAGATCTATAAGTTCAACTGACATCCGCACCGATTCCCGCCCCCGTGGGCGGGAATTTTTTATCCGATGCAGCAATCGGACCCGCTCATGCGTCTATACAGGTGAAAGGGGGCGGTCATCATGTCCCGGAGCATACACCGGCCGGTGGATTGGGAACAGCTTGTCAACGAAAATGAAAACCGCCTGTACCGGGCCGCTCTGGCCATCCTTGGGGATGGACACGAGGCGGAAGACGCGGTGCAGGACGCCTTTGTGAAATATCTGGAAAAGGCCCCGGCCCAGCTGGAAAACTCCGCCGCCTGGCTCATGCGGGTTCTGGTGAACGGCTGCAAAAGCCGCCTGCGCCGGGCGTGGCGGCAGGAACTGCCCCTGTGGGACGCCATCCCCGCCCCTGAGCCAGAGGAGCGGCCCGTGCTGGACGCGGTGCTGGCCCTGCCCCCCATGGACCGGGCGGTGATCCACCTGTTCTACTATGAGGGGTACTCCACCGGAGAGATCGCCCGCATCACCGGCCAGCTGCCGGGGACGGTGCGCTCCCGCCTGTCCCGGGCCCGGGAAAAGCTGCGTCATATGCTGTCGGAAGAGGGCTTTTCTGATGGCAGAAAGGAATAAAAGAATGAAAAACTACGAATTGTATATGGATCGACAGACCGTTTCGGCCTCTCTTCATGAAAAGCTGCTGACACTGGAGCCCCCCGCCCGGCCCTCCGGCGGCTGGCGGCGGTGGGGGGCCCTGGCCGCCTGCTGCGCTCTGATCGCGGGTCTGGGCCTGTGGCGGCTGGGCTCCCGTCAGACTCCCGGGAGGGAGGATCCGGGCACCTCGGCCATCTCCGGACAGGAACAGCCCGCAGACGATGTGCCGGAGATCACCTACCGCCGGGAGACTGGCGGCGCCGACGCCGACATCGCTCTGCCCGACGGCAGCTTTCACAGGGAGATCCCGGCGGAGCAGCTGGCCTCCCTGTTCGCCCGGGAAGGAGAAAGCCTTGACAGCGTCCTGTCCGCTTTGGGTTGGACGGATTACGACCTGCGCGGCGGGGCCATCTATGACGGGGCGGGACAGCTGTGGCTGCTCACCGTGACCGGGCGGCACCCCGACGGCCCGGAGTTCAGGCTGGAGCTGTGCCCCGGCAGTCTGCCCCCAACCTGCGTCGTCACCCCCGCCCAAAGTACGGTGCGGGTGAACGGGGTTTCCGTCTCCGCCTGGTACGGCAGCTGGGACCGGGACGGAGACGGCAAGACCGAGCATGTGTGCGAAAGCGAGTTCATGGCCGGGGACGTAGGGGTGCACTACGAGAATGCGGACGCCCCCTTCGCCGCCCAATATGGCTCCGCCGACGGAGCACTGGGTGGCGCCCAGCGGCTCAACGCCATGCTGGTGGGCCGGTTCCTCGGACAGGGCGTCGATCTGAGCGAGATAATGACCGCTGAAGACGTCCCCGCCTGGCGGGAGGAGAGCTTTTCCTCCCTGACCCAGGCCCGACAGGAGGAGGAGTTCGCCCCCTATCTGCCCACGGCGGACGTGCCCGGCTATGGGGAGTTTTACGGCCGTCTGAGCTGGCAGGAGGGCAGCTATAACGACCTGTTCGTCCGGTGGAGCCGGGGGTATGACGATGTGGAGGTGGATGTATGCCGCTGCTCCCAGCCGCAGTACGCGCTGGCGGATGTGAACGCCCCGGAGCAGTACGATGTGCGGCTGTATGACATTCCGTGGTCAGAGTCGGTGCCGGAGGAGTACCGGGGCACCGTCAGCAGACCCGCTTTCCGGGCGGAGGACATGAGTCTCAGCGTGGTGCAGGCCAGAGTCCTTGACAGAGATGACGCCGGAGAGGGCCGGGCGGTGAGCATCCGCTTCGCCGTGCTGCACCCGGACGGGACGCTGGTGAAGTATATCTGCAAGGGGCTGACGGCGGAGCAGGTGTGGGCCATGGTGGAGCCCACCCTGGCCAATTCTTAATTTTTCATAAACTCAGGGCCGCCCCCTTGCCGAAAATTGTCGGAGCAGGTATACTAAACGGGCATGACGGCAGAAAAGAGGGTTGCACCCATGGAGCAGACCTATGTGAATATCCCCCGGCGCTCCGGCGGGCGGCAGGCCCCCCGAAAGACGGCCGGACCGCATAAAAACCAGCGGCCCCGCCACTCCCCCTTCAAGCGCTTCCTGTGGGGGGTCTATGGGCTGATCGTGGCCCTGTCCGCGGTGATCGTAGGCGTATACATCGCCTTCCGCGTGATGGTCAAGCCGCCGGACATCGCCGCCCCCGATCCCCCCGTGGTGGTGGATCCCGACCCGGCAGTTACCCCCGGGAACGACACCTCCCAGGACAACAGAGAGGATGTGCTGACCCGGCGGGAGGGGGCCTATACCGTCCTTCTGGCTGCCACCGACGCCGACGGCTACCGCACGGACACCATGATGGTGATGACCTATGACGTGAAAAACCAGAAGGTGGGGGTGGTGTCCATCCCCCGGGACACGCTGGTGGACCGCGCCAGCGGCAATCCAAAGCTGGTATACGGCCCGGGGGGCGTAAAGCAGCGGGCGGAGGATATTTCCGACATGCTGGGCATCCCCATCGACCGGTATATCCAGGTGAATATCAAGGGCTTCATCGCTCTGGTGGACTATCTGGAGGGGGTGGATTTCTATGTCCCCTGCGACATGGACTATGACGACCCCTATCAGGACCTGTTCATCCACTTCAAGCAGGGCCAGCAGCATCTGAACGGCCAGCAGGCCATGGAGGTGGCCCGCTTCCGGAAGAACAACGACGGCTCGGGCTATACCGACGTGGGCCGCACCCAGACCCAACAAAAGCTGCTGATCGCCTTGGCCAAAAAGGTGCTGGCCTGGAACAGTGTGAGCAAGATCAACGGCTTTGTGGAGATCTTCAACAAGTATGTCTCCACCAACATGGAGCTGAGCGAGATGATGTACTTCGCCTCTCAGGTCATCTATCTGGACACCGCATCCGGGGTAGAGACCGCTACCCTGCAGGGCAACGGCGAGGCCGCCTGGCGGGGCTACACCTACTGCTACGAGCTGGACCCGGACACCACTCTGGACACGGTGAACCGCCTGCTGAATCCCTATGACCGGGATCTGACGGCGGAGGAGCTGCATCTGGGGACCTCGAAATAACACAGAAAGGCCGCATTAGGGAAAACTGATGCGGCCTTTTTTATCCGGGAACGGAAAAATGGTGTTGATAATTCTGGTGGGATATAGTAAAATACAGGATAGCTCTGTTCGGTGCAGAGCATGGCCGCACTAGTCGGGGAGATAGCGGTGCCCTGTACCCGCGATCCGCTCCAGCGGGGATGAATTCCGGCCCCCGGACGTGTGATGTGCCGTCTGCCCCAGATAAGCAGTGATGATGGATCGGGCCTGCGCAATGCGGCTGCGTGAACCGTGTCAGGCGGGGAACCGAGCAGCACTAAGCGATCTGCCGCGTGTGCCGCGGGGTTTCTGTTCCTGAGCCGGCTGTCTGGGTAACGGGCATACCGCGCGCTTCAAAGGTCGGTGTGCGGCCATGCTCTGCGCCGAACGCTTTTATTTTTGTCGATTTTATTTTGCGTCCCCCGGAAAAACAAATTACCCCGTGTTCCCCGCCCCGGCAGGGGTGGGGAACACGAAAAAGAGCCGAGAGTTAATTTTCCGCCCCCCTGGGCGCTTTGAACGAGGTGATATGCTTTGTACCAGGCCCTTTACCGCAAATACCGCCCCCGCACCTTTGACGACGTGGTGGGGCAGGAGCACATCACCGAGACGCTGAAGCGTCAGGTGGCCGCCGGCAGGCTGTCCCACGCCTATCTGTTCACCGGCACCCGGGGCACGGGCAAGACCTCCTGCGCCAAGATCCTGGCCCGGGCGGTGAACTGCGAGAACCCCCAGAACGGCAACCCCTGCAACGCCTGCCCCGCCTGCCTGGGCATCGAGAACGGCTCCATTCTGGACGTGCTGGAGCTGGACGCCGCCTCCAACAACGGGGTGGATCAGGTGCGCGCCCTGCGGGACGAGGCGGTGTATACCCCCGCCGCCGTGCGCAAGCGGGTGTATATCGTAGACGAGGTGCACATGCTGTCCACCCCCGCCTTCAACGCCCTGCTGAAAATTTTGGAGGAGCCCCCCGCCCACCTGATGTTCATTCTGGCCACCACCGAGCTGCACAAGGTGCCCGCCACCATCAAAAGCCGCTGCCAGCAGTTCGCCTTCAAGCGCATCCTGCCCGGGCAGATCGCCCAGCGGCTGGAGTATGTGGCCGGACAGGAGAGCATCCCCCTGACGAAGGAGGGGGCCGCCCTTCTGGCCCGTCTGGCCGACGGCGGCATGCGGGACGCCCTGTCCCTGCTGGACCAGTGCGCCGGCGGGGGCCGCACCGTGGATGAAGAGGCCATTCTGGATATTCTAGGGCTGGCGGGCAATCTGCGCACCGCCGCCCTGATGGAGCAGATCGCCCGGCGGGACACCGCCGGGGCGCTGGACACCCTAGCCCAGCTGTACGCCGGGGGCAAGGATGTGGGCTCCGTGCTGTCGGAGCTGTCCGCTCTGGCCCGGGACCTGCTGCTGCGAAAGACCGCCCCACAAGGGGGCGCCGCCCTGCTCACCGGCGGCTATGACGAGGCCACCATGCGCCGCTTGGGAGAGCTGCTGCCCGCCCAGCGGCTGCTCCAGATCCTGACCCTGCTGCAGGACACCGCCGCCGCCCTGCCCCGCAGCGCCAACCGGCGCACGGACACGGAGCTGTGCCTGCTGCGCCTGTGCGACGAGGGGCTGGACGACTCCTTCCTTGGCCTGTCCGCCCGGCTGGCCGCTCTGGAGCAGCGGGTGGCCAACGGCGTGCCCGCCGCACCGGCGGCGGCCCCGACCCCGGCTCCTGCGCCGGAAAAGAAGCCGGCCCCCGCCCCCAAGGCCCCGGCTCCAGCGGACGACCTCCCCCCGTGGGAGGAGGAGCGCCCGCCCCTGCCGGAGGAGCCCCCGGAGGAGCGGGACTACGGGCTGGACATCCCCGCCCCCGCTCCGGCGGAGCGGCCCTCGCCCGCCCCGGCCAGGGCGGCCCCACAGGCGGCCGCCGCCCCCCCGTCCGGCGGGGACAGCGCCTTCTGGCCCGGCTTTGCGGCGGGCCTGCGGGGCAAGGTGCCCCCCTCCATTAACCCCTATCTGAACAACCCCGCTAAGGTGATCGGCGTGTGGGGCAACGGGGCGCTGACCCTGTGGGTGGACAGCGAGTTCACCCGCTCCATGCTGAACAAGCCCGCCATCGTCGCGGCCCTGACCCAGGCGGCTCAGGCGGCCTTCGGGGGCCAGCCCCGGGTGAGCATCGTGGCGGGCAAGCCCCCTGCGGCGGCTTCGGCCTCCGCCCCGCCCGCCGCCCCCGCCGGGGAGCCTGTGGGCAGACTGGACGACCTGATCGCCTTCGGGCAGCAGTTCGACAACATTACCATTAAATAAATCCCAATTTCGTTTCGTGTTCCTTTGCAGAAGAAATGCCAATGTTCCCCACCCTCTGCGGGAGCGGGGAACACAAAAAAAGAATTGGGCGTTAAATAAAATTCCGGAACATCATACAAATACCGACAGAAAAGGAGTTATTTCTATGGCGAAGGGCTTTAACGGCCGGGGTATGGCCGGTATGGGCGGCATGAACATGAACATGCTCAAGCAGGCCCAGAAGATGCAGCAGGACATGATGCGCATGCAGCAGGAGCTGCAGGAGAAGGAGTATGAGGCCAAGGCCGGCGGCGGCGTGGTGTCCGCCACGGTGAACGGCAAGCACGAGCTGAAAAAGCTGACCATCGACCCCGAGGCCGTGGACCCCGAGGACGTGGAGCTGCTGCAGGACATGATCGTGGCCGCCGTGAACGAGGCCATGCGCGCCGCCGACGGCGACGCCGCTGACACCATGTCCAAGCTCACCGGCGGACTGAACCTGCCCTTCTGAGCCGAACAGGTCCCCCCTGCCCCGCCTGAGGCCTCTCTCGGGCGGGGCTTTTTGCGAAAATTCACAAAACCTCTTCCCATTTTCTCCGCCCTGTGGTATAATATGCGGAGCGTTCCCCAAACAAACCCCCGTTCTCTACTCCACTCCTTAGGGAGCGGGAGGCCAACTGAAGGAGGAATCCCGCCTGACTGGCGGTGCGGCAGTGTGGAGACCTGCCGTAAAGCGCCGCGGCTTTGCCCGGGCGCGAGTTTCCGGCTGCGGAGGCAGCGGAAATACAGTCAACACTATGGCACAGGTGACCCTGAAACACATCAAAAAGGTATACCCCAACACCGGCGACAGCAAGAAGAAAAAGAAGAAGGACGGCGAGTCCGGCGGCCCCAACCTGAAGGTGACAGACGAGGGCGTGCTGGCGGTCAGCGACTTCAACCTGGACATCGCGGACCGGGAGTTCATCGTTCTGGTGGGCCCCTCCGGCTGCGGCAAGTCCACCACCCTGCGCATGGTGGCCGGACTGGAGGAGATCAGCGGCGGCGAGCTGTATATCGACGGCCAGCTGATGAACGACGTGGCCCCCAAGGACCGGGACATCGCCATGGTCTTCCAGAACTACGCCCTGTACCCCCACATGACCGTGTATGAAAACATGGCCTTCTCCCTGAAGCTGAAAAAGCTGCCCAAGGACGAGATTGACAAGAAGGTCCGGGCCGCCGCCGAGATCCTGGACATCACCCAGTATCTGGACCGCAAGCCCAAGGCCCTGTCCGGCGGCCAGCGGCAGCGGGTGGCCATCGGCCGGGCCATCGTCCGCAGCCCCAAGGTCTTTCTGATGGACGAGCCCCTGTCCAATCTGGACGCCAAGCTGCGCAACCAGATGCGGGCAGAGATCATCAAGCTGCGGGAAAAGATCGACACCACCTTCATCTACGTCACCCACGACCAGGTGGAGGCCATGACCCTGGGCGACCGCATCGTCATCATGAAGGACGGCTTCATCCAGCAGATCGGCACCCCCCAGGAGGTGTTCAACCACCCCGCCAACCTGTTCGTGGCCGGCTTTATCGGCACCCCCCAGATGAACTTCTTCCCGGGCAGCCGCCTGATCCGGCAGGGGGACAGCTACTCCGTGGAGATCATGGGCCACACCGCCGCCCTGACTCCCCAGCAAAACGAGGCCCTGAAGGCCGCCGGGGCAGACAGCCGCACGGTGACCGTCGGCGTGCGCCCGGTCCATGTCTCTGTCGGCGGCGAGGGCATCCCCGCGGAGATCGACGTGTCCGAGCTGATGGGCAGCGAGCTGCA
>CAKUHV010000046.1 GCA_934659445.1 uncultured Oscillospiraceae bacterium
AACCAGTGGTGCTCCGTCATCCGCTGGGAAAAGACCACCCGCCCCTTCCTGCGCTCCCGGGAATTTTGGTGGCAGGAGGGCCACACCATCCACGAGACCGCCCAGGAGGCCCAGGCCGAGACCGAGCAGCAGCTGAAGTGCTACGCCGACTTCTTTGAGAACGTTCTTGCCATCCCCGTGGTGCCCGGCCGCAAGACCGAGAAGGAGAAGTTCGCCGGGGCCGAGGCCACCTATACCGTGGAGTGCATGATGAAGGACCACAAGGCCCTTCAGGGCGCCACCAGCCACTACTTTGGGGACAAGTTCTCCCGGGCCTATGACGTGACCTTCGCCGGCCGGGACAACAAGCCCCAGTACCCCTTCCAGACCTCCTGGGGCTCCACCACCCGCATGATCGGCGCCGTCATCATGACCCACGGCGACAACAGCGGTCTGGTGCTGCCCCCCCGCATCGCCCCCATCCAGGTGGTGGTCATCCCCGTGGCCCAGCACAAGCAGGGCGTCATCGAGGCCAACGAGGCCGTGAAGGCCCGCCTGACCGCCGCCGGCCTGCGGGTGAAGCTGGACGCCAGCGACAACTCCCCGGGCTGGAAGTTCTCTGAGTACGAGATGAAGGGCGTACCCCTGCGGCTGGAGCTGGGCCCCAAGGACATGGAGAAGAACCAGTGCGTGCTGGTGCGCCGGGACAGCGGCGAGAAGATCTTCGTCTCGCTGGACGGCATCGAGGACACCGTGGCCAAGCTGCTGGACGACATCCACGACGGCCTGTACGCCCGGGCTAAGGAGAATCTGGACACCCACATCCGGGACTGCCAGACCATGGACGAGGTCAGGACCTTCATGCAGCGGGAGGGCGGCTTTGCCCGCACCAAGTGGTGCGGCGATCTGGCCTGCGAGCTGGCCATGAAGGAGCAGGTGGGGGTCTCCTCCCGCTGTATGCCCCTGAAGCAGTCGGGAACCAAGGGCAAGTGCGTGTGCTGCGGCAAGGAGTGCACCACCGACATCCTCTGGGGCGTGGCTTATTAACTTCAAAACTGTTTCATTCCGAGGGCTTCCCTTCCGCCTGGAGCGGAAGGGGAGCCTTTTGGCATAGTCCGCCCCATTCTGCGCAAGCTATCCCCGGGTGATGAAAGATGAAACGACAGAGAAAATCGCCCGCCCCCGACTTCTGCGACCTGCGGCTGGACCCGCAGCGGCGGCTGTGTCCCAAGTTTGACGACGCCAGCATTGCCCTGTTCCCCGTGGCCCAGCCCGGGGAGATGGGCTTCCGGGTGGTGGACAACTGCGCGGAGGAGCATATCCAATAGTAAGGGGAGCCGGGGGCCGCTTTCAGCGGCCCCCGGCCAAATTTTTCCGGGCGGATGAGGATATCCGCCCCTACATCATCCTCACAAGCTCCGCATTACTCGCCACGGCATAAATGCCATGGCTCACTCGCTCCGCTGCTCGTCCTCTCCCCAACAAAGCCTTCGGCTTTGCCGGGGACCCCATATTCGGCGGCGACAGCCCCCTATACCAAAAATGGATGGGGCGGGTGGGATTTAATTATCCCTTACCGCCATCCTGCGGCAGGCCAGGGCGGTGGCCAGAAAATAGCCGCCATACACAACCAGCAGCAGCGCGGCGGTGACCGCAGTGCTCTCCCCCGCGTTCAGCGTACCCGCCATGGCGATCACATCGTTGGCCGCCTTCATGCCCACCACGGAGTGGACAACGGCCAGCGCCAGAGGGGCCAGAAAGGCCAGGGCCACCTGCTGCACGGCGGAGCGGCCCACCATGCCCTCCTCCGCCCCCAGACGGCGGAGAATACGGCAGCGTCTGGCGTTATCCGCCCCCTGGCTCAGTTGCTGCAGGGCCAGCACCGCCGCCGCGGCCAGCAGGAAGGTAAATCCCAGATACAGCCCCAGGAACAGGGCCAGGATCTTGCTGCCCATGATGCCGGCGTAGATCTGCTGGCGGCTGTTCAGCCGCAGGCCGACGTAGTCCCGGGACAGCTCCTCTACGGCGGCCATGACCGCCGGCTCCGTCTCCGCCGGGTCCCCGGCGTAGTCCGCCGACCAGATCTGCCGCCGCACCCCCAGCCGACCGGCCATGTCATCGGGGATCACCGCGCAGCTCAGGCCCAGATCCCCGGTGACGGGGATCGACTCCCAGTCCGTCAGCTCTCCGGGCACCGCGCCGCTGTAGGCGCTCATCCCCGCCCGGGCCCGCAGGGAATCCAGATCGGACAGACGCACGGCGGCGCTTGCGTCCTCCACCCCGGTGACCGCCGGGTCGTTGTAATAGAAGATAACGCTCTCCTGCCACTGAAGGCGGTCGGGGGCCGCTCCCCGCTCCTTCAGCAGGGCGGGGAAGTCCAGAGGGCCGGTCCGGTCGGCCCCCTGATACTGGATGGTCAGGTCGAAGGGGGCCTGCCGGTCGGTCTGACCGTTCAGGGTGGAGTTCAGACCGATGGAGCTGGCGGTGATGCCGATGGCCAGCAGGAGCAGGATACAGATCACCGTCTGGGACAGATAGGCGGTGTGCACCCGGCTGATCCACTGGCGCAGGGTGAACAGGTTCAGATCCCGGTAGTACAGCCCGGGGCGGCTGCGCACCAGCCGCAGCACAAAGCCGGACAGGGACCTGAAGATCAGCAGGGTGCCCGCGGTACCCAGAGTCAGCATGGGGATGCAGATGGGCGGCATCACCACGGCTCTGACCATGCCGAAGCCCAGCAGGATGGCGTAGGCCGCCAGCAGACACAGCACCCCGGCGCAGAACTGTATCATGGTGCGCCGGAGGGAGGCGGGCCTGAACTCCTCGTTCCGCCGATCCCCCTGCAGCAGGTCGATGAGCCGGGCCCGGGCCACCTGCGCCCCGTTCAGAGCCATGACCAGCAGGAAGATCAGGCCGAAGTACAGGGCCGTTTTCCCCGCCGCGCGGGGGGAAAAGCTCAGAGCCAGCAGGGAGGCGTCCATTTGGAACATGGACAGGGTGAGGGCGGACAGGCCGTAGGACGCCCCCACGCCCAGCCCCAGCCCCAGCAGGAGGGAGACAAGGCCGATGAGCCCCGTCTCCAGAAACAACATCCGGGACACCTGCCCCTGGCTCATGCCCAGGATCAGGCAGGTGCCCAGCTCCCGCCTGCGCCGGCGCATGAGAAAGCGGTCGGCGTATACGATAAGGCAGGCCAGCACCACCGACACGAACACGGAAAACACGTCGATCAGGATCTGGATCACCCGCACCATGTCGCTCTGGGCGCTGTCCAGATAGACCATGACCCCCTGCCCCTCGATGGCGTTGAAGGTGTAAAACAGGCACACCCCGAAGGTGAGGGTGAGCAGATAGACCCCGTAGTCCCGCACGGAGCGGAGGACGTTCCGGGCCGCCAGCTTACAGAACATGGTCCAGCTCACCTCCCAGCCGGGACATGACGGCGATGATCTCGCCGAAGAAGGCGCGGCGGTCCTTTCCCTCCCGGTGCAGCTCCATAAAGATCCGCCCGTCCCGCAGGAACACCACCCGGCGGCAGCAGCTGGCGGTAAAGGGGTCGTGGGTGACCATCAGGATGGTGGCCCCCCGCTCCCGGTTGAGCACCTCCAGCCGCTCCAGCAGCATTCTGGCGGACCTGGAATCCAGCGCCCCCGTGGGCTCGTCCGCCAGCACCAGGGCGGGACGGGTCACCATGGCCCGGGCGGCGGCGCAGCGCTGCTGCTGGCCGCCGGACATCTGATAGGGATACCTGTCCATACAGTCCTCGATGCCCAGCAGCCCAGCCATCTCCTGCACCCGGCCGGGGATCTGTCCGGCGGGCGTCCGGGTGATGGACAGGGCCAGGGCGATGTTCTCAAAGGCCGTCAGGGTGTCCAGCAGGTTGCAATTCTGAAAGATGAAGCCCAGCTTCTCCCGGCGGAAGCGGGTCAGCTCCTTACCCTTCAGGCGGGTCAGCTCTTTCCCACCCACGGAAATGGAGCCGCCGGTGGGCCGGTCGATGGTGGAGATACAGTTGAGCAGGGTGGTCTTGCCGGAGCCGGAGGGCCCCATGACGGCGGTATAGTCCCCCTCCTCTAACGACAGGGACACCCCATCCAGCGCCCGGGCCGCCGCGCCGCCCCGGCCGTAGACCCTGGTCAGGTCGGTTACCCTTAAAAGTTCAGACATAGCGTTTCCTCTCCTCCGTGATCAAACAAAAATACACCCCCTCCGGAAGGAGGAGGTGTATGAAGTGTACCATACAGTTATTACGATAGCCCTGCGGAAAGGATTAGGATTTTCTTAAAATTGGGGGAAGGAGGTACGGGCGGATGGGGACATCGGCCCGGCGTGCAGATCTACGAGATACGGCGTCAGGATTCATAGGGGCGGCCTGTGGCCGCCCGGAATATTTCGGCAAAGGCAGAGCCCTTGCCCTACGGTCTCTCCCTCCGTCAAAACCTTCGGTTTTGCCGCATCCCTCGTCAGAGGGAGGCCTGGCGCGCCGGGTCATCGCGCCCTACGGAATATTCTGCTTAACGTTGACACGGTGCGGCGGCCCGGGGGTCATAGGGGGTTTACCCCCTATACCGAAAATTGGGTGGGTTGAGTGGGCATTCAATCACACCAGAAGCAGCCACACGCACCACAGGGCGCTGGCGGCCAGCGCCCCCAGCGCCCCCCACAGGGGGCCGGGCCAGCTGCGCCCCTCCTGCCGCCGGTGGCCCTTCAGATAGCCGTCGGCGGTCTGGCGGGCCTGACGGATCACCTGATCGGCGGTGACGCCCTCCCGCTGCAATGCCTCCTCCCGCACGATAAAAATGGCCTCCTCAAACAGCTTCGGGTCGGGCGACTTGACCAATATGACCTGACGGGTGATCCCCTTTACCATGGCCCCCACATCCTTTCATGATTTCGTTCCCTCCCCCGGAGAGGGGAGCGGCGGATACGCATCTATTCTGTCCCGCCCCTCGCCCGGTTATTCCCTCAGCTGAGCAGCAGCTCCAGTTCCTCCGGCTCCACCCCCGGATGCAGCGCCAGATCGATGGCGTAGCCGATCACCTTGGCGATATCCGCCGCCCGGCTGTCGATGTCCCGGGGGGTGACCAGCAGCCCCCGCCCCGGGGCGTCCTCCGGCACCGCCTGCCCCGTCAGGTCGGCGGCCAGAGTGGCCCCGTCGATCACCGTGGGCACCCCGACGGCGGCCACCGGCACCCCCAGACTCTCCCGGTCCAGGGCGAACCGCCGGTTGCCCACCCCGGAGCCGGGGGCGATGCCCGCGTCGGTCAGCTGAACCGTGCTGCACAGCCGCTCCACCCCCCGGCAGGCCAGAGCGTCCACCGCGATGACCCGGGCGGGGCGCAGGGCGGCGCACACCGCCTTCAACGTCTCGCCGCTCTCCATCCCCGTGGTGCCCAGCACCCCGGGGGTCAGCACCGCCACCGGGCGAAAGCCGGAGAACTGCTCCGGCAGCTGCCCCAGCAGGTGCCGGGTGGCCAGAGTGTGGCGGCAGACCTCCGGCCCGATGCAGTCCGGGGTGATGGCCCGGTTGCCCAGCCCCGCCACCAGCACGCAGTCGTCCTCCTTCAGCTCCCCCAGCAGCCCCCGCAGCTGCTCCGCCACCGCCCGGACCGACCGGGCGAACACCGCCTTCTCCCGCCGGGCAAGGCCGGACAGCTCCACCGTCACATAGGTGCCTCTTGCCTTGCCCAGGGTCTTCTCCCCCCGCTCGTCCAGCACCTCTACCACCGTCACCGGAAGACCGAAGCGCTCCCCCTCCCGGGCCCGCACCCCCTCCAGCTTTGTGGTCTGCCCCGCGCTCTGCTGCCAAAGCTCTCTGGCCTCCAGGGCCAGATCCGTCCTGATCGGGCTGTTCATCTCTCAGCGTCCCCCTTTTTCGACTATATCTTGTGTGGCCCCGCGGGCCGCTCCCCTATTTTTTGCGCCATCCCGTTCTGCATTCAATTTTTCGGGATTTTTCCGAAAAAACAGTTGATTTTTTTTCGCCTTCATGGTACAATCCATATCTGCACAGGAGTATTGTGCTTATTTTACGATGTAACATCGGAGGAGGTGTTTGGTTTGCCGAATATCAAGTCTGCCAAGAAGCGTGTGCTGGTCGCCCAGACCAAGGCCATGCAGAACAAGGCCGCTAAGTCCGCGCTGAAGACCCACATGAAGAAGTTTGACGCCGCGGTGGCGGAAGGCAACCGCAGCGAGGCCGATATCGCTTACAAGGTGGCTGTCAAGGCCATGGATCAGGCCGCTGCCAAGGGTCTGATGCACAAGAACAATGCCGCCAACAAGAAGAGCAGCATGACCATCAAGCTGAACAAGCTGGCCTGATGCACGCAAACAGAGTAAAAGCCGTCTGATAGGTCAGACGGCTTTTTTCTATCTTTCTAATTCTTCCCGGTTAAGATTTTGTCATTGCGCGCCAGTTCGCAAACTGGCGCGGCAATCCGCTTTCTAAAACTTTGGGATACGGATTCCCACAGCAGTGACATCGGTCACTGCCTCGGAATGACCGTTTTCAGTTTAATGAAACGATATTGGGAATGAAGGGGTCGTTTGTCCACACAAGAACTACCCGGAAAGGAGTGATCCCTATGCTCCGCCGCCTGAGGGCGCTGCCGCCGGTGGACCTGGGCCTGCGTATGGCGGACGCCTATGGCCGCTACGGCGTGGCCCGCTCCGCCGCCGCCCTGTCCTACTTTCTGGTGCTCACCCTGTTCCCCCTGCTCATGTGCGCCAACTTCCTCATCGGCTCGCTCCATCTGGATCTGGAGCAGATCCTGGCCGGGCTGAGCCGGTTTCTGCCCTCTGCGGCTCTGTCCACCATCCTGGACTACCTGAACTACGCCGCGGCCACCCAGTCATCGGCTCTGCTGCTGGCCTGCCTGTTTACCATCCTCATGTGCGCCTCCGCCGGGCTGCGCACTCTTTTGCAGACCATGGACGACCTGTTCGCCGCCCCCTGCCGGGACGGCCTGCGCCGCCTGATCCTCAGCTTCATCCTGTCCGCCCTGTTCCTGCCCACCATGTATCTGTCCGTAGTGGTGGTGCTCACCGGCGACTGGTTCTTCCACATGCTGGAGGAGCTGCTGCCCCGGCAGCTGCTGGAGCTGATCCCCCTGTCCCTGCTGTCCCACCTGTGGCGCTGGACCCGGTATCTGCTGCTGTTCTGCTTCGTCCTGCTGCTGGTGGCGGCGGTATACCGCTTGGGCATACCCCGGGAGCGGGTGTCCCGCCGGGGGCTGTGGGGCTTTTCCGCCGTCACCGCCCTGGCCATGGTGGGCAGCTCGGCGGTGTTCTCCTGGTTCATCGGCATGTCCTCCCGATACGCCCTGGTATACGGCTCGCTGGCCTCTCTGATCATCCTGCTGGTATGGCTGTACTTCTGCGGCAACATCCTGCTGCTGGGGGCGGTGCTGTGCTCCGTGTGGGGGGTGCAGGAACACAAAATAGAGCGATAAAACACCCCCTGAGGCGGGCGGCCGCATCAGAGGGTGAGATCTGAGATCATGAAACATGGAACGGCGGAGCGGCAAAAGCCGCTCCGCCGTTCTTTTTTGGGGGCGTCAGAGAAGGATTGGAAAGGGTTTTGTGGGGAGAGGGATCAGAACCCGCCGCCGCACACGTTGAGGATCTCGCCGGTGATATAGGAGGCGTCGTCGGAGGCCAGGAAGGCCACGGCGGCGGCCTCCTCGCTGGGCTCGGCCAGACGATGCATGGCCACGTTCCACAGCATCTTCTCGCTCACGCCCTGCTCGTCGCGGATCTTCCACAGCTGGCGGATGCGCTCGCCGCTGGCGCAGTAGCCCGGGGCAATGGCGTTGACGCGGAAACCCTGGGGGGCAAACTCCTTGGACATATGTCGGGTCAGGCTGACCACGGCGCCCTTGGCGGCGGCATAGTGGGGACGGGCGTACTCGTTGGGAACGATGCCCGCCTGAGAGGCAAAGTTGACGATGTCACCGGTGGTGCCATGCTCCTTATGCATCCGGATGAACTCCTGGCAGAAAAAGAAGGTGCTCTTGGCGTTCAGGTCCATGATCATGTCCCAGCGCTCCTCGGTGACCTCCAGCAGGTGGGTGGGGCAGCCGGGCAGAGAGCCGCCGGCCACGTTGACCAGCTTGTCCAGGGTACCGAACAGCTCCCAGCCCCTGGCCATGGCCTTCTCCGCCTCGCTCTTCTTGGTCACGTTGCAGATCATGGTGAAGCACTTGCCGGGGAACTTCTCGTCCATCTCGGCCTGCAGCTTCTTCAACGTCTCCTCGTTGATGTCTGTGGCAAGCACTTTACAGCCCTCTTGCAGAAATCGCAGGACGACGGCGCTGCCGATGCCGCCGGAGGCCCCGGTGATCAGGGCGCTTTTGCCTTCAAAACGATCCATACTCATATGATCAAACTCCTTTATCACGTCCAGCCACGAACAGGGCCGGAAAGCTGTGGTTTGCGGGGAGGGCGGTCGGTCAGCCCTGATACTTCTGGGTCAGCAGCAGGAACTCCTCGTCGGTGAGGGAGCGCTTCTCCCGGATGGCCATTTCCTTTACGTCGGTCAGCAGGCTGCGCACGGCCTCCTCGGGGATATGGATGCCCATGGTATCCAGCTTGGCCTCGATGGACTTGGCGCCGCTCTTTTTGCCGATGAGGATCTCCCGGTGGGCGCCCACCAGCTCGGGGGCGTAGGCCTCGGCCACGAAGGGCTCCTCCAGAACACCGGCCACGACCATGCCGGACTCGTGGCTGAAGGAGTGCTTGCCCACAACGGGCTTGTGGTTCTGCAGGGGGGTGTTGGACAGCTTTTCCACCAGCTTGGAGACCTCCACCAGACGGGTGGTGTCCACGCCCAGATCCTTGCCGTACAGCATCTTCAGGGCCATCAGCGTCTCCTCGGTAGAGGTGTTGCCGGAGCGCTCGCCCAAGCCGTTGATGGTGGTGGACAGCACCTCGGCGCCGCCCATGGCTCCGGCCAGAGTGCTGGCGACGGCCAGACCGAAGTCATTGTGGCAGTGGACCTCCAGCCACACCTTGTCTCCAAGGATCTCCTTGATGTGGTGGGCCACATAGCGGATGGCCTCGGGACTTGCGGCGCCCACGGTGTCTACCAGACGAACCCGGTCGATGGTGCCGCACTTGACGACCTCCTCCATCACCCGGTCCATGAATTTGGGGTCGGCCCGCATGGTGTCATAGGGGCTCAGATTGACGTACAGCCCCTTCTTCTTGGCGTACTCGGTCAGGCGGTACATATTGGCGATATAGGTGTCGTCGTCCCACTTCAGCTTATACTTGCGCTGCAGCACGCCGATGGGCAGGCTGATGGTGATGCCCCACACGCCGATGTCGGCGGCCAGATCGAAGTCCTTTTCCAGACCGCGCACACAGGCGGTGATCCGGGAGTTCTTGCAGCAGTCGGTGATCTCGGCAATGGCGTCGGCGTCCTCCTGGGAGTTGCAGGGCATACCAGCCTCGATCTCGGGAATGCGCATCTCGTCCAGCAGCTTGGCGATGGCTACCTTGTCCTCTTTGGTGAAGACCACCCCGGCCTGCTGCTCGCCGTCCCGCAGCGTGCAGTCGCACAGGGTCAGGTTGGGGTTGAAGGAAATATCTTTGGTGACCTCGGGATAGGTGTTGAAGGGGCTGAGACAGGAAGTGGGACGCATAGATATGACTCCTTTACAAAAATATGACCGCCCGGGGGGCGGAGGGGCGGAGAAAGCAGCGCGCGCTCCCCGCCGGTCAAGCCCATGGTAACATCATCTGCGGCGCAAGTAAAATACACATTTTTTCTACACCCATACCTTTTATCTATGTAAAAAGGGGAGAAAACAGAAAAGGACATTTGTAGGCCGGCCCATATCCGTTGGCTATCAGGGAATGAAATTTAGATATTTTACTCTATAGACAATTTCATGTATGCTTATGATAGAAAGAGAGAATGAGATTCGCTCACCCCCTGCGGGGTACCCAAACAAATTATGGAGGTCTGTAAGAAATGAGAGCATTGATCACGGATATGGTTTCCGAAGGCATTGAAAAACTGCTGGTGAAGAACGGCGTTCAGGTGGACAAGGTGTTTCTGCCCAGCCACGACGAGCTGCGGGATATGATCGGCAAGTACGACCTGCTGGTCATGCGGGTGGACCCCAAGATCGACCGCGAGGTTCTGGACGCGGCCGTGAATCTGAAGGCTATCACCGTTGCCGCCGTGGGCACCAACCATATTGATCTGGAGTACGCAAAGGAAAAGGGCATCCGGGTCACCAACGCCCCGGGCATGAACAGCAATACCGTGGCCGAGATGACCATGTCCAAGATGCTGGACCTGGCCCGCAACTCCATCCCCGCCAACAATATGGTGAAGATGAACCACCGCTGGAACAAGTATGTGTGGATGGGCATTGAGCTGCAGCACAAGACCCTCGGCATCATCGGCTGCGGCAAGATCGGCAGCCGCGTGGCCCACTTTGCCCAGGCCTTTGACATGAACGTCATCGCCTATGACCCCTATCTGTCCGCCGAGGAGATCGCCGCCAAGGACGTAAAGAAGGTGGAGTTTGAGGAGCTGATCCGCACCTCCGATGTGATCAGCCTGCACGCCCCCCTGACCGACGAGACCCGGGGTATGATCTCCACCCGGGAGTTTGAGATGATGAAGGACGGCGTGATCGTGCTGAACATGGCCCGGGGCGGCATGCTGGACGAGAAGGCCGCCTACGACGCGCTGAAGTCCAAGAAGGTCCGGGGCATCGGCGTAGATGTGATGGAGGCCGAACTGTCCGGCGCAGCCATGAAGGGCGAGTCTATTGTGGACTCTCCGCTGTTTGAGTTTGACAACTTCATCGTCAGCCCCCACATCGGCGGCGGCGGCACCATCGACGGCCTGAACATTCTGGGCGAGGCCGTGCAGGACCGCATCTGCGAGATCTTCGGCTTTACCCGCTGACCCCTGCCCGCACCAGGCCCCCGGCGTCCGTCTCACCCTTCCTCCGGGACGGCACGGGGGCCGTTTTTACTCCGCGCGGCCGTTGCTTTTCGGGAGAATTCCGGTATAATGGAGAACACGGATGGGAGGTACCACCATGGATGTGCGTTCACTGCTTCAGTTTTTACAGATCGCCAAGGACGGCAGCTATACCAAGGCGGCCGCCAACCTCTATCTGGCCCAGCCCACCCTGAGCAAGACCATCCGCAATCTGGAGGACGAGCTTGGCGTGCCCCTGTTCCAGAAGGACAGGCAGCGCATCGAGCTGACGGAGCACGGCCGCCGTCTGGTGGAGATCGCCACCCCCATCGTCAACGACTTCCAGCAGATCCCCCAGTGGCTCCACGACCGGGACGGCCTGTGCGCAGGCTCCGCCAGCATCGGTGTGACCCCCATGCTGGCCAGCCTGTATCTGATCTCCTCCATTGCCCAGTTCTGCAAGCAGTACCCCCAGATGGAGCTGAACCTGTATGAGCGCAGCACGCTGGACGTGCAGCAGATGGTGGAGGACGGCCTGTGCGACATCGGCATGTGTATGCAGCACCCCGCCCTGCTGAAGGCCCCGCTGGAGATTTACCCCCTGTTTACCAAGGAGATCGTGGCCCTGATCCCCCGGGACAACCCCCTCAGCCGGAACGAGGCCATCCATATGTCCGCCCTGCGGGACGAGAAGTTCAACATCTACACCTCCGGCCACGCCATCAAGGACGCCATCTTCTCCCGCTGCCGCGAGGCGGGCTTTACCCCCCAGGTGAACTTTACCAGCAACACCACTCAGCTGCTCATCCGCCTGAGCGAGACCGGCAACGGCATCACCATCCTGCCAAAGCCCTTCCTGTCTCAGGCGGAGTACCCCAATCTGGTACCCGTCCCCTTCGACCCGGTGTTTCCCTGGCGCTGCTGCCTGATCGCCAAAAAAGGCCGCTATCAGACCTACGCCATCCGCACCCTGCGGGACTTTATCCTGACCTCCTTCAAGGAGGTATAGCCCCTTAAAAAACGCCATCCCCCGGCGCATAGCGCCGGGGGATGTTTTTGTGTCTGCACCCGCGTCCAAAGCCCTCCTTTCGCAAGGGGGGCTCGGGCGGGAAGGAAATTAAAAAACGACGCAATGGTCCTGCAATTTCCAGAAAATGTATAATTTCGTACAATTCCGGCGGGATGCGCGGGGAGTATAGAAGGTATTTTACACCGCGCC
>CAKUHV010000047.1 GCA_934659445.1 uncultured Oscillospiraceae bacterium
GCGTACAGCGGCGCCCCTTCTTGCGTCCCCGGGGCCGCCGAGGATAACAAAACGGCTATCTCTTGTATAAGTAAACTGAGAAAGCCCCGCCGCTCCGCCCTGGGTTTTTTACCTTTTGCACAAAAAAGGGGAGGTTTTTCGTGAGCCTTTCTGCTTCAAAGTGTTAAATTATAATTGACTTTCCTTTCCGGGCACCCTATAATATTGTACAATACATATGACGGGCAGGGATATGATGGAAGAGAATAAGATCGGCGGGATCCAGCCCGTGGGCCGCCAGCCCCTCAACCAGAAGGTTTATGAGAGCTTGAAAATGTCCATCCTCAACGGCTCTATCGAGCCCGGGGCCAAGCTGAGCGAAAATCAGGTGGCCGCCCGGATGAACACCAGCACCACCCCGGTGCGGGAGGCATTCCGCCTTTTGGCCGCGGAGGGACTGGTCAGGATCAGCCCCTGGAAGGGGGCGGTGGTGCAGGACTACACCCCCGACGAGATCCTGGAGGTGTTCCAGTGCCGCCAGGTCATCGAGACGCTGGCGCTGGACCTTACCATCACCCGGCTGGAGCAGATGCCCGACCGGGAGGCCGCCATCCGGAAGGTGGACGAGGAGCTGGCCCTCTCCCAGAAGGAGGAGGCCCTGACCACCTTCGTCACCCTGAATTCGGACATCCACAACTTCTGGATCAGGGGGGCCGGGAACCAGCGGCTGGTGGTGCTGATGGACAGCCTGAACGACGTGCTGCTCCGGGACCGGAACGTCTCCGCCATGGACAGCGTGCGCAAGGGGGAGATCGTGCAGGAACACCGGGAGATCCTGTCGGCGATCAAGGCACTGGACCGGGAGCGGGCGAGAGAGGCACTGACCCGCCACATCCGCAACGGATATGAATACAGCCTCAAGGTGAGGGGCAAGGGGCTTTAATGGGCGGAAAAATTCTATAGAATACAGAATGCGGCGCGCCCATCCCCAGCCTGCGGCTCTCTCCCCCGGAAAGGGGGAAGGCCTTTGGTCAGAATTCTATAGAGTACAGAATAGAACAGAAAGCTGCGGCAAAGTGACAGCGCCGCAAATTAAAAAGGAGTGTGGTACGGATGAGAAACGTAATGATGGCAAAGGGAGCACAGGCAGTGGTGTGCCGCTGTGCTAACGTGAAGGCGGGGGAGCAGGTGCTGATCGTGTCGGAGCCCTCCAAGATGAGCATCGCGGAGTGCGTGGCGGAGGCGGTGTGCGCCGTGGGGGCGGAGCCCTCCATCGTCTCCATGGTGCCCAGAGAGCGGGACAGCCAGGAGCCCCCGCGCCCCATCGCCGAGGCGATGAAGGCCGCCGATGTATTCCTGTGCGTGGTGGGCAGATCCATCACCCACACCCACGCGGTGAAGGACGCCACCGCCGCCGGCGCCCGGGGGCTGGTGCTGACCCAGTTCTCCGAGGACATGATGGTGCGGGGGGGCATCGAGGCGGACTTCCCCGCCATCGCCCCCACCTGCAAGAAGATGGCCCAGGCTCTGGCGGGCTCCCGGCAGATCCGTCTGACCACCACCATGGGGACGGATCTGACCTACAGCGCCGAGGGCAGACGGGGCAACGCCCTGTACGGCGTGGTGGAGAAGGGCCAGTTCTCCACCATCCCCACCATCGAGGCCAACGTCTCCCCCCTTGAGGGCACGGCCAACGGGACCATCGTGGCCAACGCCAGCGTCCCCTATATCGGCATCGGGGTGCTGGAGGAGCCGGTGGTGTGCAAGGTGGAGAACGGCATGATCATCTCCATGGAGGGCGGCCGCCAGGCCATGGCCCTGAAGAAGGATCTGGACTCCAAGAACGACCCCAACGTCTACAATGTGGCGGAGATGGGGGTGGGCCTCAACCCCAAGTGCCGGTTCTGCGGCTTTATGCTGGAGGATGAGGGGGTCCTCGGTTCGGTGCACATCGGCATCGGGACCAGCATCACCCTGGGCGGGACGGTGAAGGCGGCCTGCCACTACGACCTTATTATGACCGGTGCGACCATCGTCGCCGATGGCAGGACCCTGCTGAAGGACGGCGTGGTCTGCGAGGAAAATCTGTAAGCGGGCGGACCCGCTGAGAAAGGAGGCCCGGGAGCATGGAAGTGACACTTTGCGGCCCCTCCGCCCGGCCGGCGGCCAAGGTCCTGTTCTGCGGGGAGCGCCCCTTCCCGCAGAAGTATGCGGAGAAGATCGAGACGGTGATCGCCGCCGGGAGGTTCTCCCCCCAGAGGGAGGAGATCAAGGTGACGGAGACGGCGGAGGAGCTTCTGTTCCTGGCGGGAAAGCCGGAGGGGACAGATGTCCGGCGCTTCATGCGTCTGGTAGGCAAGGCGGTGCGCGCGGCAGGGAAGGAGAAGGTCAGAGAGCTGGAGCTCGACCTGACCTCCTATGGCGGCCCCCTCCCCCTGCCCCAGGCGGTGAGAGCCGCCGCAGCCGCTGCCCTGGAGGCGGCCTATGAATTCCGCACCTACAAGCCCCGGGCGGAGAGAATGGGCCCGGAGCGGGTGCTTCTGACGGCGGACAGGCCGGAGGACCCCTCCCTTGCGGCCGCCCTCCGGGAGGGGGTGCTGCTGGGAGAGGCGGTGCTGGCGGCCCGGGAGGTGACCAACCGTACCTCGCGGGACCTGACGCCTCAGGCCCTGACCGAATGGGTGGTACGGCGCGCCGCCGGAGGGCCCTATGAGGCAGAGGTGCTGGACAGGGCCGCTTTGGAGGCGGCCGGGGCGGAGGCCCTTTTGAGCGTGGCGCGGGGGGCGCAGAACCCGCCGGCCATGGTGATCCTGCGCTACCGGGGCGACCCGGACCGGCCGGAGAGGATCACCGCCCTGCTGGGGAAGGGGATCACCTTTGACAGCGGCGGGCTGCCCACCAAGTCCAAAAACGGGATGCTCACCATGCACCACGACATGGGGGGCGCCGCTGCTGCTGCGGCGGCCCTGGACGCGGCGGCCCGGATGGGCCTCCCCCTGAACCTGACGGCCATCCTGCCCATCTGCGAGAACATGCCCTCCCCGGTGAGCTACCGCCCCGGCGACGTGATCGGAACCATGGACGGCAAGACGGTGCTCATCAAAAGCACCGACGCGGAGGGGCGGCTGGTGCTGGCCGACGCCATGACCTACGCCATCCGCCGCGAGGGGGCCCGGCGCCTTGTGGACATCGCCACCCTCACCGGCGGCGCGGTCTCCGCCTACGGCCCCCTGATCAACGCGGTGGCGGTGACGGACGAGCTTCTGCGCGGGGCGGTCTTCCGGGCCTCCGGGGCCAGCGGAGAGCTGGTCTGGGAGATGCCCATGCCGGAGGAGTATAAGAGCTATCTGAAGGCGGAGCACGCGGATCTGGCCAACTCCTCCAACGGGGCGGGCTCCTCCATGATCAACGCGGCCCTCTTCCTGAAGGAGTTCACCGACGGGCTGCCGTGGCTACACATCGACTGCGCCGGAACGGCGTGGAGCACCAAGACGGAGGGCTGTCTCTCCTATGGGGCCACCGGAGCGGGGACCCTCCTGCTGTATGAGCTGGCCAGGGTGCTCTCAGAGGAATAACACAGACAGAACGGTACGGCCCGCGGCCCCCGCAGGAGGGGACGCCCCCGGGCCGGGAAATCACAACCATTCAGAACAAGGAGGAATCAGCATGAAAAAGGCATTATCACTTCTCTTAGTGGCGGCTCTGAGCATCTCCGTGCTTGCGGGATGCGGGAAGAAGAACCCCCAGCCGCCGGCAGGGGGAGGCTCCCAGAGCACCTCCGCCGGCGGGAGCCAGACCAGGGCGGGCGGCACGCTGAACCTGGTCTTCTCCGAGGACATCGACACCCTGAACCCTCACATGGAGAGAAGCTCCACCGACTCCGAGATCATCTGGTCCGTGGGCGGCGTTCTCTACCGCATCATGCCCGGCGACGGCACCCCCTACAAGATCGTGCCGGAGTACGCGGAGAGCGCCCCCGAGATGATGGACACCGAGGGGAAGGTCTGGAAGATCAAGGTGCGGGACGACGCGAAATACGCCGACGGCTCCCCCATGACCGCCGAGGACTTTGTCTACTCCATCAAGATGTACTACGACCCGCTGCTGCTGAACGCCCCGGGCACCACCCTGGACGAGTCGGGCATCTACATCGTCAAGGCCACCGAGTACATGACCCAGGCCGCCAAGGGCAACACAGTGGCCTGGGAGGAGGTGGGCGTCAAGCTGCTGGAGGGCAACGCCCTGGAGCTCACCCTGGAGAAGCCCGCCAACGCCTCTCAGGTGGAGCTGGCCTTCTCCTCCTGCGTCATGGTCCCCGTCAAGCGGGAGCTGTATGAGGCGGGCATGAGCGCGGACAAGTCTGAGACGAACTACGGCTCCTCCTGGGACAAGTTCGCCTCCTCCGGCCCCTTTATGATCACCGGCTGGACCAAGGACGCCGAGATCCGGATGGAGAGAAACCCCAACTACCCCCTGGCTGACACCATCTCGCTGGACGCCATGGTCTATAAGATCGTCCCCGAGTCCGGGACCAGACTGCAGCTGTTTGAGGCCGGCCAGATCGACATGGTGGGCCTGAGTGAGGCCGACCTGGAGAAGTACGGCGAGGATCCCCGCATCATCGAGGTGCCGGGCGGCGCCGTTGTGTGCATCGGTCTGGACATCATCAACGAGAAGAACCCCATCCTGCAGAACCAGAAGTTCCGCCAGGCGCTGTTCTTCGGCACCAACCGGGCCGAGGCGGCCAAGCTGGGCAACAACATCCCCTCCGACTTCTACATCACCGCGCCCTACATCATCGACATCAACACCGGCCTGTCCTTCCGCGACACCCCCGAGGCCAAGAGCTATATCGACGAGAAGAACTACAGCTACGCCCCCGACAAGGCGAAGCAGCTGCTGGACGAGGCCCTTCAGGAGGCCGGTCAGACCGGCGCCAGCATCGAACTGCTCTATCAGGACTCCAGCGAGTCCCGCAAGAAGATCTGCGAGTATCTGCAGGCCTCCTGGCAGCAGCTCTTCGGGGCCGATAAGCTGACGGTGAAGCTTCAGGCCGTGCCCAGCCAGCAGCTGTCCCAGCGCTACCGCAGCCATGTGGACGACCCCAACGCCTTTGAGGGCGGCGTCATCGCCTCCACCTACAACTTCCTTGACCCCGCCAGCGCCCTGATGGAGTGGAACAAGAACGCCACCCGCAAGAAGATCCCTTACTACGACGACGAGTTCACCGCGGTCTATGACGAGGCGGTGGCCCTGCCCATGGATGACGTGGCCGGCCGCACCAGAAAGATCGCCGAGGCCGAGGCCATCATGCTTGACGACGTCCCCTTTGTGCCGGTGGTCCAAACCGTGCAGAAGGTCCTGATCTCCGAGCGTGTCACCCTCCCCTACAAGACCTACAACAGCGTGCTGCGCTATGCCTGGCAGTGGGCTAAGGTGCAGTAAGATCTCTAACCAAAACGCAAAGGAGGGTCCGCATGGCTAAATACATCGGGCAGCGCATCGTGGCAATGCTGATCACATTGTTCATCGTCCTGTCGGTGGCGTTTCTGGTCATTCGGCTCATGCCGGGTTCCATTTACGACAACAACGAGATGTTGTCCGCCGAGATGGTCAAGATCCTGGAGGACAAGTACCATCTCAATGACCCCATCATTGTACAGTACGGCTATTTTCTAAGGGATATCGTGTTCTACGGCGACTGGGGCACCTCCGTCGCGGTGCAGCCGAGAGTTCCGGTGTGGGAGGTGCTCGCCTCCAAGATCCCGGTGACCCTGCAGCTGAACTTTATCTCACTGATCGTCGCTATGCCCATCGGCATCATCGCGGGGATCTTCTCCGCGATCTATAAGAACACAAAGGTGGACTATGTCATCTCCTTCTTTGTGGTGGTCTTTATCTCGGTGCCGTCCTTCATCTTCGCGACGGTCCTGCAATATTTCCTCGCCTATAAGTTCGGCTGGTTCCCCATCATCTACAACGCAACCGCGGTGGGGAAGGTGAAGTATCTCTCCATGGTGCTGCCCATCACCGCCCTGTCCTTCTCCCCCATCGCCCGTGTGGCACGCTATCTGCGGGGCGAGCTGATCGAAAACCTCAGCTCCGAGTACATGCTGCTGGCGAGGACCAAGGGCCTCAACCAGTTCCAGGCTACGGTGCGCCACTCGATGCGGAACTCCTTTGTCCCGCTGGCCAACATCATCATCCCCATGTTCACGAACATCCTGACCGGTTCACTGGTGGTGGAGCAGATATTCTCGGTGGCCGGCGTGGGCGGACTGATGGTCACATCCATCAACTCCAGCGACCACACGCTGACCATCGCGATCCTGATCTTCTACTCCATGATCTCCCTTGTGACCATCCTGATCGTGGACCTTTCCTACGGTCTGATCGACCCCAGAGTGCGGATTGGAGGTGGCAAACATGAATAATCCCGCCCCTGGCATCCCCTACGAGACCCCCAAGCCCATGCGGGAGGACGATTTCGAGCTGCTGCAGCTGGGGACCGACCTGAAGGACGCAAAATTCGAGGCCCCTCCCATCGGCTTTTTCAAGGATGCCATGATCCGGCTGTCCCACAACAGGGCCGCCGTGGTGGCCTTTGTGCTGATCCTGCTCATCTCCTTCATGGCGATCTTCGGGCCGATGATGAATCCCTATCGCTTTGACCAGCAGTTTGTGGACTACACCAATATGCCCCCCAAGATCCCCGTGCTGGCCTCCATCGGCATCGCGGACGGCTCCCGGGTGCTGCAGAACCGCCGGGTGGACTCCCTCTCCGACCCCGAGAAGTACCCCGAGGGCTGCATTCTGGAGGTCATGAACCAGCGGGAGGTAAACGGCGTCCAGATGGCGGACATCAAGGTGGACTACTATGAGTACACCCGCTGTCCCGAGAAATTCTGGTTTGGCTCGGACTACCTTGGCCGGGACCTGTGGACCCGGCTTTGGCGGGGGGCGCGGGTGTCCCTGTTCATCGCGGTGATCTCGGTGGTGACCAATGTGATCATCGGCATCATCTACGGCTCCATCGCCGGCTATTACGGCGGAGCGGTGGACATGGTGATGATGCGCATCTGCGAGATCATCCAGTCCTTCCCCAGGGTGGTGGTGGTCACACTATTTATCATGTTCTTCGGCACGGGCATATTCTCCATCGTCATGTCGCTGCTGATCAGCGGCTGGATACAGACCGCGCGGCTGGTCCGGGCGCAGTTCTACCGGTTTAAGGACAGGGAATACGTTCTGGCGGCCCGCACCATGGGGGTCAGGGACCGGGCGATCATCTTCCGGCACATCCTGCCCAACTCCCTGGGCCCGATCATCACCACCATGATGATCGCGGTGCCCCAGGCCATCTTCACCGAGTCCTTCCTGGCCTACATCGGCCTGGGTCTGCAGGCGCCCGAGCCCTCTATCGGCGTGCTGCTCTCCGAGGGGCAGAAGGTGCTGTTGAACTTCCCCTACCAGTCCCTGTTCCCCGGCATCGTGATCTCGGTGCTGATGATCTCCTTCAACCTGTTTGGCAACGGCCTTCGCGACGCGATGGATCCGACCATGCGCGGCTTATAAGGGAAGTGTGAGATGGCAGATAAGATTTTACAGGTGAAAAACCTTTCGGTGTCCTTCTCCTCCTACGCCGGGAAGGTGCAGGCGGTGCGGGACGTCTCCTTCGACCTCTACCGGGGGGAAACGCTGGCCATCGTGGGCGAGTCGGGCAGCGGCAAGAGCGTGACCACCAAGGCGATCCTGGGCATCCTTACGGGGAACGCCACCATCGAGCGAGGGGAGATCCTCTACAACGGCGAGGATCTGACCAAGTATACCGACAAGGACTTTTACAAGATCCGCGGCAAGAAGATCGCCCTTGTGTTCCAGGACCCCCTCTCCGCCCTGAACCCGATTATGAAGATCGGCAACCAGATCGTGGAGGCCCTGGTGCTGAGCGGCTCGGTGCCCAAGAGCGAGGCCAAGGAGCGCGCTCTGGACCTGATGCGCAAGGTGGGCATCCCCCAGCCAGAGCTGCGCTACTCCCAGTATCCCTTCCAGTTCTCGGGCGGCATGCGCCAGCGCATCGTCATCGCCATCGCGCTGGCCTCCGACCCGGAGATCCTGATCTGCGACGAGCCCACCACCGCTCTGGACGTGACCATTCAGGCCCAGATCCTGGAGCTGATCGGCGAGATCAAGAAGAAGAACAACCTGTCCATCATTTTCATCACCCACGACCTGGGCGTGGTGGCCAACGTGGCCGACCGGGTGGCGGTGATGTACGCCGGCAAGATCGTGGAGTACGGCAGGAGCGAGGAGATCTTCTACGATCCCCAGAACCCCTACACCTGGGCGCTGCTGTCCTCCATGCCGGATCTGGACACCAAGGAGCAGCTGTTTTCCATCCCCGGCACGCCGCCGAATATGCTGTATCCCCCCCAGGGCGACGCCTTCCACGAGCGCAACCAGTTTGCCCTGAAGATCGACGAGCGGGAGGCGCCCCCCTTCTTCAAGGTGAGCGACACCCACTATGCGGCCACCTGGCTGCTGGATCCCCGGGCGCCGAAGGTGGAGCCCCCCGCCATCCTGCGGGAGAGGATCCAACGGATGAAGAGGAGGGCTGACGATGAGTAACGAAGAAAAAAAGGTCCTCCTTGACGTGTCCAACCTGAAGACCTACTTCACCTCCGGCAGCGGACGGCACAAGTCGGTGGTGAAGGCGGTGGACGACGTCACCTTCAAGATCCTTGAGGGGGAGACCTTCGGACTGGTGGGAGAGTCCGGCTGCGGCAAGACCACCACCGGGCGCACCATCATCCGCCTCTACAATCCCACCGGCGGCGAGGTCTATTTTGACGGGAAGAAGATCTCCGGCAAGATGAAGAAGGACGACCTTGTGCGGCTGACCAGCAAGATGCAGATGATCTTTCAGGACCCCATCGCCTCCATCAATCCCCGCATGACCATCGAGGAGATCGTCTCCGAGGGGCTGAAGGTGGGGGGCATGAAGGACCGGGGAGAGCGGCTGGAGATGGTCTATGACATCCTGGACAAGGTGGGCCTGACCAAGGACCACGCCACCCGCTACCCCCATGAGTTCTCCGGCGGACAGCGGCAGCGGGTGGGCATCGCCCGGGCCCTGGTGACCAACCCCTCTCTGGTCATCGCCGACGAGCCGGTGTCGGCACTGGACGTGTCGATCCAGGCCCAGGTGATCAACCTTTTCAACCGCCTGAAGGACGAGATGGGGCTGACGGTCCTGTTCATCGCCCACAACCTGTCGGTGGTGAAGTACTTCTCCGACCGGATCGGCGTGATGTATATGGGCAAGCTGGTGGAGATCGCGGACGCCGATGACCTCTACAAGAACCCGATCCACCCCTACACCCGGTCGCTGCTCTCCGCCATCCCCCAGCCCGACCCCCTCTTTGAGCGCAAGCGGGTGCGCATCGCCTATGACCCGTCGGTCCACCGCTATGAGGAGGAGCAGCCGCGGTACTACGAGATCCTGCCCAACCACATGATCTACGCCTCCCCCTCCGAGTACGAGCAGTACCGGCGGGAGCTGGAGTATCGGGCATGAAAGGGGCCGACAGGGCGGGGCTGCGCCTGTTCGGAAGGCTCATGGCCGGGAGCGGGGCGCTGGCCGCGGGGTATCCCCTGCTGAAAAAGCTCCCCCTCTCCGGCAGAGGCCTCTCCGACGGCCTGGCCATCGCCGGGGTCCTCTGTCTGGTGACCGGGCTGTTCCGGCTGGTCAACCGGATGGGCCTTTTCGACTCCACCCGGTATGGCTTCAAAAAACTGGTGGAGCTGATCAGGACAAGAGACTATGTCCCGTCCCGCTCGGCCTATCCCAGCCTTGCGGACTACAAAGAGAAGCATCCCTATGAAAAAACTTACCTGCCCTTTCTGGCGGCGGCGGCGGCGGACATGCTGCTGGCCCTGCTGGCCGGATAGGGGCGCGAGAGGAGCGCAGTTATGAAGCTGACATTCGGTCCGGCCGGACAGGTGCCGGTCAGGGCCTGCCTTGTGTATCAGGACGGCACCCCCCTTGGAGGGGGAGAGCCGGCGCCTCAGCTGGAGGCGGCAAAGCGGTATGAGGCCTTTCAGGGAGAGGCGGGGCAGGTGTGCTGCATCCGCGACTACGAAAGCGGCGGGGCCGTCCTTTTTGCCGGGGTGGGGCCCAGAGAGGGCTTTAACGACGAGAAGGCGCGCCGCGCGGCGGCAAAGCTGGCGGAGTATGCCGGGGCGCACAGGATCCCCTCCTTCGGCATGAGCCTGGGAGAGGTGGAGCCGGCGACCCTGCGCGCCGTCTGCGAGGCGCTGGTGATGGCCTGCTACCGCTACACCGACTTCCTCTCCTCCCCGAAGAAGCCGGGGCTGGAGGAGGTGGTCATCGAGGCCGGAGAGGAGCTGCGCCCCGCCTTTCAGGAGGGGCTCACCCTGGGCAGGGCGGTCTGTGAGGCCAGAGATCTGGTCAACGAGCCCGCCAACGCCCAGACCCCGGAGAAGCTGGCCCAGGAGGCGGTCTCTCTGGGCGGGATCTACGGCTTTGAGACCGAGGTGCTGGGGGAGGAGCAGATCCTCCGCCTGGGCATGGAGGCCTTCTATGCCGTGGGCAACGGCTCGCCCAACCGCCCGGTGGTGATCGTCATGCGCTACCGGGGGGACCCGGACAGACCCCAGGAGATTGTGGGTCTGGTGGGCAAGGGCGTCACCTACGACAGCGGCGGCCTGAACCTGAAATCCGGACAGCGGTTCATCACCATGAAGCATGACATGGCCGGCGGCGGCACCGTGATCGGCGCCATGTGTGCCATCGCCCGGGAGAAGCTGCGGGCCAACGTGACAGCGGTGGTGGCCGCCTGTGAAAACGTGATCTCTGGCGCAGCCTATAAGCCCGGGGACATCATCGGCTCCATGGCCGGCAAGACCATACAGATCAACAGCACCGACGCCGAGGGGCGGCTCACCCTCATCGACGCCATCTATTACGCCGTGGAGCACGAGAAGGTGACCCGGGTCGCCGATATTGCCACCCTCACCGGCGCAGCCCGCCGGATCCTTGGGGAGTATGGCGCGCCCGTGCTTTCCAACAGCGACGGCCTGTGGCAGGCCCTGAGCCGGGGGGCCGCCCAGTCCGGGGAGCTGGTGTGCCGGGTCCCCCTCATCGAGGACGCCCGCCAGAAGATGCGGGGCGACGTCTCCGACTATGTGAACACCTCCCTTGCGGAGGCGGGCGGTATGGTCACGGCGGCGCTGTTCATCGAGGACTTTACCCAGGGCAGACCCTGGATCCACATCGACGCCGCGGGCCCCCTCTGGCTGGACCGGGAGATGCCCTACACCCCCAAGGGCGGCTCCGGCTGGGGCGTCCGGGCCCTCTACCACATGGTGAAGGATCTGTCCGCTCAGCGGAGCTGATCCTCTCCGCGGCCTTGCTCCGAATACCCCCCGTACAGCCCCGGCGTCAGAACTGGCGCCGGGGCTGCTTTTGCAATTTTTGAGACTGTCAAAAAAGCAGCAGTATGCAGAGATACGGGAAGGAAGATGGTTACGAAAGAAACCCAGGAAGGGTGTCTTTCGTTTTTAATCATAAGATTTTGAAGCTTTGAAGAAGCTTCAAAATTTTCTTCAGCTTGGAGAAAAAAGCCCTCCTGCAAGGAGTTCCATTATCCTCAGATGATGGAATAAAATCAAAGCCTGTCATTTCCAGAGATATGCGCCATGGAAATGACACTTCTCACGAAATCTTTAAGGACAATTTCGCAAGAAATCGAGTTAAAAATTTCGTGCAGTCCAACTCGAAAAAGTGGCTTTGCCACTTTTTCGACAGTCTCAGCCGCACCATATAAATGGTGCGGCTTTCTCTGTTGATTCACACTCTCTAATTAGCGCGTGTATCAAAATATATATTAGTTCTATTGACACTTCCGCTCATTGTGGATATAATAATGGTGAAGATCAAAATCGGAGGCCTATCATGAGAGATTACAGCAAGTACGAAAAGACACCCGTGTTATTCTCTGGGGCAGAAAAGAAGTTTGAAATCAT
>CAKUHV010000048.1 GCA_934659445.1 uncultured Oscillospiraceae bacterium
GGCGGCCCCCGCTCATTCCATTTCCATTCGTTTATTCGCTCACTTCCGCGGACCGTCCCGGCTCATTGCAGGGGCCGGCACAGCAGCTCCAGATGGTCGGTCAGATCCTCCGCCCCGCGGTAGCGGTAGATCACCGCCCGTCTGCCCCGGCCCAGGGCCAGCATCTGGAAATGGGCGTCGCTCTCCCACAGCACGGCGAAGTCCGTCCCGGGGCACTGGATCTCCCGCTGCTGCCACTGGATGTTCTGGATGCGCAGGTCCTCCATCTCCGCCATGGCGGCGGCCCGGGTCAGGAAGGGCAGAGTGAGCCGTAGGGTCACGGTATCCAGTCCTGGGTGGTAAAAGCCGTTGACCGTGGACAGCCGGGGCTTCCCGTCCCCCGTCTCCTCCGGCTGAAATTCGCTGTATCCGTCCTCCTCCGTCCTGGTCTGCACCGGGGCCAGCAGGGTGGCGGCAGTGCGGCGGAAGGTCCCCTCGTGGGAGGTGCAGTAGTAGGTGGTCTCCAGTTCCACGATACAGGGGGCGGGACCCTCCCACACGGGCAGTTCCTGCCGCTCCAACCGCCAGCTGTTCACCAGCCCCAGCAGGGCCAGCAGGGTGATCACCGACAGGGCGGCATTTCTCACCGGGGCCGGCTTTCCCGCGGCGGGCGCCCTCCTCTCGGCTGCCGCCCGCCGCAGAGCGCGCAGGCGGCGGGTCCGCTCGACCCCCTGCAGCGCCTCCAACACCGCCCAGATCAGGACAGTAGTAGGGATGGTCAACAGCAGCTTCAGAAATATCCACGAGTGGGAAGCCCCTACCGCCAGCAGCAGCGCCAGCAGCACGCCATAGGCAATGGCCCGCCGGATGTGATACTGCTTCAGCGCCGTATCCAGATCGCTCAGGGCCATGGCCCGGCTCTCCCCATCGGAGTAGGGCTCCGGCGCCTGGGGGTCCTCCGTGCGGAACACATAGAATACGTCCCAGCCCCCCGCGTACTGCCACCCCGCCTGCTCATACAGCTGGCGGCGCAGCTCGCCGTCCGAATTTTTTCTCCGTCCGGAGGGGGCCAGGCGGAAGCGGACCTTTTTCTCCTCCCCCCGCTTAAACAGGCAGAAACCGGAACCCAGCTTGACCAGGGACAGGCCCCGGGCGGCGCAGTCCTCCAGCCATTGCTCCATGGCCGGAGCGTCTCCGGGCCGGACGGGGTCCATGCGGATGATGTATTTCATCGTTCTTCCTCCTTCGCGTCCCGGATGCACTGCTCCAGGCGGCGCAGCTCCCCCTCATAGACCTCCCGCCCGGCGGGGGTCAGGCGGTAGGTGCGTCTACGGCCCCCGGCGTCCTGCTCCGTCTCTTCGATCAGCTTTTCCTCCAGAAATTTGCCCAAGATGGTATACAGCGTGCCTGGACCCAGCTTCACCCGGCCCTCCGTCCGCCCGGCCACCGCCGCGGCGATCTCTGTTCCGCATACGTCCCGCCGGGCCAGCACCATCAGCGTATAGAACATGGCCTCGGTCAGCGGCCCCCGCGCTCCTGCGCCCACACCGGCCACCTCCTTTTCTATTATCGCGTCTCAATATCGTCTATCGATAATGTATCACCTTCTCAACATCCTGTCAAGCACAAAAGAAGCCGCCGTCCAAAGACGGCGGCCTCAAACTATCACAGTTCTTCATCCCACCACGGCGGCCCACAGGGGCAGGGTGACCATGGACAGCAGGGTGGTGAACACCACGCAGCGGGTGGCAAAGGGGGCGTCGCTGCCGTATTTGGCGGCAAAGATGGCGGCGGTGGCCCCGGCGGGCATCCCGGTCATCAGCACGCTCACGCCCAGAGGAGCCGTCTCCAGCCCCAGCAGCAGACCCAGGCCCAGGGCGGCGGCGGGCAGCAGGCCCAGCCGCAGCACACTGAACAGCACGGTGTCCCGGCTGAAGATCGTCCGCAGGGGCACATCGGTGAGAATGGTCCCCACGATGAACATGCTCAGAGCGGAATTGCAGTTTCCGATATAGCGCACCGTCTCGGTGATGACCGCGGGCAGCCGGAGCTGGGTGACCATACAGAGGATGCCCAGATAGATGGCCACCAGACAGGGGTGGGTCAGCACATTTTTCAGCACCTTTTTCTTATCCGTCCCCTCCCCGGCCACAAAGTAGGAGGTTCCCATGGACCACATGACGATGCGCATGGGAATCAGGAAGATGGAGGTGTACAGCACCCCCACCTGATCGTAGATCCCCTCGGCGATGGGGTTGCCCAGAAAGCCGCTCATGGGGACGATGGTGCAGTATTGCAGCACCTTCTTCCGCTGGGGATCGTAGCGGTTGAACAGGAAGCGGTTCAGCAGCAGACACAGCGCCTGCATCAGCACCGCGCTGAGCAGCAGCAGGCTGCACGAGCGCAGGATGTCCATGTTGAACTGGATCAGGCAGGACTTAAAGATGTTGCAGGGGATGACGATGTTGATGCACAGGTCGGACAGGCACCGCTTGCCCGCCTCGTCGATCACACCCCGCTTTTTCAGCACGGCTCCCGTCAGCATCAGGGCAAACAGCGTCAGCTGAAGGCTGCCCAGCTCCACGATACTCATGGTGTTCTCTCCTCCCGCCCCGGGGGGCTCTCAGATCTCTGTCTCAGTATAATTCAACGCTTTACATTTGTAAAACTGTAAAATTCACGTAGCGGTACAGGAAATGTTTGTGAACATCCCTGCCGCCCGGCGGCCCTCCCGCCCGGTGTCACATCCACCATGGACCGGAGGAATATTTTCTTCTGTTTTGTGCGAATTTTCAGTTGACAACAGGCCGGGAAGTTTTTATACTTTAGCCAACAACAGTTTAGCGACGGAGAGATACACCATGATGGACCGCTTCTTTTTTGCATCCTATTATTACTTTACTGTGTCCGCATAGTAAGGCTGATTTGTGGTGCAAAAAGAAGCTCGGTAAGAGAGTGTTTCATGCGGCACAGGTTGGTCCTGTGCCGCATTTTTCATTTCCCCCGCCATTTCCCGTCTCTTTCCGCACCCCCGCCCCGGGCGGGGATCACCCCGAAAAGAACTGAGCCAAAACAGAAAACGGAGGGCAAACTTATGATCGTCGTATTAAAGCACGGAGTTGCACCGGACAAGCAGGCGCAGCTGATGGACTGGCTGAAGGGCCAGGGGCTGAACATCCACGTCTCCCAGGGCGTTTATCAGACGGTGCTGGGTCTGGTGGGCGACACCAGCCGGGTGGATATGGATCTGATCGGCAGTCTGGGCATCGTGGACTCCGTCACCCGGGTGACCGAGCCCTTCAAGTGCTGCAACCGCAAGTTCCACCCCGACGACACCGTAGTAGAGGTGGGCGACGTGAAGATCGGCCACGGAAACTTCTGCATGATCGCCGGCCCCTGCTCTGTGGAGACCGAGGAACAGATCGTAGCCGTGGCCAAGGCGGTCAAGGCCTCCGGCGCCAATATGCTGCGGGGCGGCGCCTTCAAACCCCGCACCTCCCCCTACGACTTTCAGGGGCTGAAGGCCGAGGGCATCGAGCTTTTGAAGATCGCCCGGCAGGAGACCGGCCTGCCCATCGTCACCGAGATCATGGGCGTGGAGCATCTGCCCCTGTTCGAGGATGTGGATCTGATCCAGGTGGGCGCCCGGAACATGCAGAACTTCGACCTGCTGAAGGAGCTGGGCCGTCTGCGCAAGCCCATCCTGCTCAAGCGCGGTCTGGCCAGTACCCTGAAGGAGCTGCTGATGAGCGCCGAGTACATCATGGCCGGGGGCAACGAGCAGGTGGTGCTGTGCGAGCGGGGCATCCGCACCTTTGACGACTACACCCGGAACACTCTGGATCTGGCCGCGGTGCCCATGCTGCGGAAGCTGACCCACCTGCCCATCATCGTGGACCCCAGCCACGCCACCGGCATCGCCCGGCTGGTGCCCCCCATGGCCCTGTCCGCCGCCGCCTGCGGGGCGGACGGCCTGATCATCGAGGTGCACAACGACCCCATCCACGCCCTGTGCGACGGGGCCCAGTCCTTGCGGCCGGAGGAGTATGACGCTCTGGCCAAGAAGGTGCGCAGAGTGCGGGAGGCGATCCAATGACCGTCGGTATTGTCGGTCTGGGGCTGATCGGCGGCTCCTTCGCCAAGGCGTATCACGAGGCGGGCTGGCGGGTGCTGGCCCGGGACGCCGATCAGAACACTCTGGACTTTGCAAAGCTCAGCGGCGCGGTGGACAGCGAGCTGACGGACGACAAGCTGCCCGCCTGCGACCTGATCCTGCTGGCGGCCTACCCCGCCGCCTCCATCTCTTATTTTAAGGAGAAGGCCCACCTTATGGGCGGCCATCCCGTGGTCATCGACTGCTGCGGCACCAAGCGGGTGGTGTGCACCGCCTGCTTCCCTGTGGCCCGTGAAAACGGCGTCACCTTCCTGGGGGGCCACCCCATGGCGGGCACCCACAACTCCGGCTTCAAATACGCCAGGGCCAATCTGTTCCACAGCGCCCCCATGGTGCTGGTGCCCATGGATCGGGACGACATCGCCCTGCTGGGCCGGGCGAAGGAGCTGCTGGCCCCCGCGGGCTTCGGGCGCTTCTCCGTCACCTCCGCCCGGGAGCACGACGAAATGATCGCCTTTACCTCTCAGATGGCCCACATCGTCTCCAACGGCTACATCAAAAGTCCCACCGCCGGGGCCCACAAGGGCTTCTCCGCGGGCAGCTACAAGGACATGACCCGGGTGGCCTGGCTGGCGCCCCAGATGTGGGCGGAGCTCTTCCTGGAAAACAAGGACTTCCTGCTGAAGGAGCTGGACTTCTTTATGGCCAGTATGCAGCAGTATCGGGACGCCCTGGCGGCAGACGATCAGCAGGAGCTGGTGCGGCTGCTGGACGAGGGCAGAAAACGAAAGGCGGAGGTTGACGGACGATGACTACCATCCATGTTGCGGCATCCCGGGAATACGACATTGAGATCGGACGGGGCCTGCTGGATCAGGCCGGGGAGCACATCGCCCAGGTCACCGGAGCGGGGCACACCGCCGCCGTGATCTCCGACACCAATGTGCTGCCCCTGTATGGCCAGCGTCTGTGCAGCAGTCTGGAGCAGGCGGGCTTCCGGGTGATCTCCTGGGCCTTCCCCGCCGGGGAGGCCAGCAAGAACCTGATCACTTATGGACAGCTGCTCCACTTTTTAGGGGAGAACCACATGACCCGCAGCGACATCATCGTGGCCCTGGGCGGCGGCGTCACCGGGGACATGGCGGGCTTTGCCGCCGCCACCTATCAGCGGGGCATCCCCTTCATTCAGGTGCCCACCACCCTGCTGGCGGCGGTGGACTCCTCTGTGGGGGGCAAAACCGCCATTGACCTGGACACGGGTAAGAACCAGGCCGGGTGCTTCTATCAGCCCTGGCTGGTGCTGTGCGACCCCGACACCCTGACTACTCTGCCCGAGCGGGAGTATCGCTGCGGCTGCGGAGAGATCATCAAGTACAGCGTGCTCTTCGACGCCGACTTTTTTGAGGAGCTTTGGAACACCCCTGTCAAGGACCAGGTGGAGCACGTGATCTCCACCTGCGTCACCCTGAAGCGCCGGGCGGTGATGGAGGACGAGTTCGACACCGGCGAGCGGCGCAAGCTGAATCTGGGCCACTCCTTCGGCCACGCGGTGGAGGCGTGCAGCGACTTCTCCATCCCCCACGGCTGTGCCGTGGCCATCGGCATGGCCATCATCACCCGGGCGGCGGTGAAGCGGGGCCTGTGCAGCCGGGAGACTCTGGACCTCCTGCTGGCCATTCTGGAGCAATACGACCTGCCCACCCAGACGGAGTATCACACGGAGGAGCTCTACCGCGCCGCCCTGTCCGACAAGAAGATCGCCGGCGGCAAGATGCACCTGATCGTCCCCCGCCAGATCGGCCGGTGCGACATCGTGTCCATTCCGGAGGGGGAGATCCCCGACTGGCTGCGGGACGGGGGCGTCCAATGACGGCCACGGTGTCCCCCGGCCCCCGCACGGGACGGGTGACCATCCCCGCCTCCAAGTCTCAGGCCCACCGGCTGCTGATCTGCGCCGCCCTGGGCCGGGAGCCGGTGGAGCTGGTGTGCGGCGGCCCCTCTGCCGACATTTTAGCTACGACCAAATGTCTCAATGCCCTTGGGGCGGACATCCAGAAGACCGCCCCGGATCGCTTCTCGGTCCGTCCCGTCACTGCCTCCCCCGGCACAGCGGCGCAGCTGGCCTGCGGCGAGAGCGGCTCCACCCTCCGCTTTCTGCTGCCTCTGGTGGGCGCCTTGGGGGCGGAGGGCGCCTTTGCCATGGAGGGCCGCCTGCCCCAGCGCCCTCTGGCCCCCTTTGATTCCGTCCTGAAAGAACACGGCATGACTCTGCATCAGGAGGGTTCCCGCCTCCGCTGCGGCGGACGGCTGCGCCCCGGGGCGTACACGCTGCCCGGAAACGTGTCCTCCCAGTACATCTCCGGCCTGCTCATGGCCCTGCCCCGGCTGGCGGGGGACAGCACTCTCGCCGTCACCGGACCCATGGAGTCCGCGGGCTATGTGGCCATGACCGAGGACGCCCTGCGCCTGTCCGGCATCCGCTTCACCCGCGAGGGCCAGAGCTGGCGCATCCCCGGCGGCCAGTGCTGCCGTCTGCCCGGGCTGTGCCGGGTGGAGGGAGACTGGTCCAACGCCGCCTTCTTCCTGTGCGCCGGGGCCCTGTCCCCGGAGGGGATCACGGTGGAGGGCCTGTCCCTCACCTCCTCTCAGGGCGATCGGGCTGTCGTGGACATTCTCCGCGCCTTCGGCGCCCAGGTGACGGAGGGGGACGGCTCCGTCACCGTCCGGAGGGGTGCGCTCCGGGGCGTCACCATCGACGCCGCCCCCATCCCCGACCTGATCCCCACCCTCAGCGCGGTGGCCGCGGCGGCGGATGGTACCACTTACATTGAAAACGCCGGGCGGCTGCGCCTGAAGGAGTCTGACCGGCTGAAAAGCACCGCCGCCCTGCTGTCCGCCCTGGGCGGGCAGGTAGAGGAGCGGGAGGCCGGTCTGGTCATCCGCGGCCGGGCCCGGCTGGAGGGCGGCACGGTGGATTCCTGGAACGACCACCGCATCGCCATGGCGGCCGCCGTGGCCGCCTGCGTCTGCTGCGGACCGGTCACGGTGACGGACAGCCAGTGCGTCGCCAAATCCTACCCCCGCTTCTGGGAGGACTTTCAGCAGCTGAAAGGAGAACAGCCATGAGCAGCAGCTACGGCGAAAATCTGCACCTGACCATCTTCGGTCAGTCCCACTCCCCGGCCATCGGCGTGACCATGGAGGGCATCCCCGCCGGGGAGAACGTGGATTCGGAGGCCCTCCAACGGTTTTTAGGCCGCCGGGCCCCGGGACAGAATGCCTGGTCCACCCCCCGGAAGGAGGGGGATGTGCCAGAATTCCTGTGCGGCCTGAAGGATGGCCGCACCTGCGGCGCGCCCATGACAGCCATCATCCGCAACACCAACACCCGCTCCGGGGACTACGCCGCCCTGGCCCGCACCCCCCGGCCCGGCCACGCCGACTACACCGCCCAGGTGAAATACTTCGGCGCCCAGGACTACGCCGGGGGCGGACACTTCTCCGGACGGCTCACCGCCCCCTTGTGCATTGCCGGGGGCATCTGCCTTCAGCTGCTGGAACGGGAGGGCATCCGGATCATCAGCCGCATCGCCGCCATCGCCGGGGTGGAGGACGAGGGGGCGCTGACCTGCTCCACGGCGGACAAGCCCTTCCCCACTGTCAGCGACCAGCGGGGGCAGGAGATGCAGCAGGCCATTGCCGCCGCCCGGGCGGAGGGGGACTCCGTGGGCGGCATCGTGGAGTGCGCCGTGCTGGGTCTGCCCGTGGGTCTGGGCGACCCCATGTTCGGCGGCATGGAAAACCGCATCGCCGCCATCGTGTTCGGCATTCCCGCCGTGAAGGGCGTGGAGTTCGGCGCGGGCTTTGCCGCCGCCGGGCTGCGGGGCAGCGAAAACAACGACCCCTTCACTGTGGAAAACGGGAAGGTAGTCACCACCGCCAACCGCTGCGGCGGAATTTTAGGGGGCATCACCGACGGAATGCCCCTCACCTTCCGGGCCGCCTTTAAGCCCACCCCCTCCATCTCCCGGGAGCAGCGCAGTGTGGACCTGAACACCATGACTCCCGCCCCGCTAACCGTCACCGGGCGGCACGACCCCTGTATCGTGCCCCGGGCCGTCCCCTGTGTGGAGGCAGCCGCCGCCATCGCGGTCTATGACGCCCTGCTGGGGCGAAGAAAGGAAATGAGGTAACCTATGGATCTCAACGACTATCGCCGCCAGATCGACGAAATCGACACCCAACTGCTCTCCCTGTTCGCCCAGCGCATGGAGGTATCCGCCGCCATCGCCGCCTATAAAAAAGAGCATGATCTGCCCGTTCTGGACGGCAAGCGGGAACGGGAGAAGCTGCTGGACGTGGCGGCAAAAACCCCGGACGACCTGAAGGATTACGCCGTGTCTCTCTACTCCCTGCTGTTCGAGCTCAGCCGCAGCCACCAGACCCGTATGCTGGGCACCAACACCGCCCTGACCGAACAGATCGCCCAGGCCATCGAAAACACTCCCAAGCTCTTCCCCGGCAGCGCCGCCGTGGCCTGTCAGGGGGTGGAGGGGGCCTACTCCCAGCTGGCCTGTGACCGGCTGTTCAAGCTGCCCAACGTGTTCTATTTTTCCAATTTCGAAGCCGTGTTTTCCGCCATTGAAAAGGGGCTGTGCCAATACGGCGTCATCCCCGTGGAGAACAGCACCGCCGGTTCCGTCAATGCGGTATACGACCTGATGATGCGCCACGACTTCCGCATCGTGCGCAGTCTGCGGCTGAAGGTGGACCACAACCTGCTGGCCAACCCCGGAGCCAAGCTGTCCGACATCAGGGAGATCTGCTCCCACGAGCAGGCCATCGCCCAGTGCTCCGCCTTTTTGCAGGAGCACCCCGAGATCACCGTGGTCCGCTGCGAAAACACCGCCGCCGCCGCCAAGCGGGTGGCCCAGTCCGGCCGGAAGGATGTGGCGGCCCTGTCCTCCCGCTCCTGCGCTGAGCTGTACGGCCTGACCTGTCTGGCCTCCAACGTACAGGACCAGGGAAACAACTTCACCCGGTTCATCTGCATTTCCAAAAACCTGGAGATCTACCCCGGGGCCGACCGCACCAGCCTGATGATGGTACTGCCCCACCGCCCCGGCTCTCTGTACAAGGTGCTGTCCCGGTTCTACGCCCTGGGCATCAACCTGAACAAGCTGGAGAGCCGGCCCATGCCCGAGCGCAACTTCGAGTTCATGTTCTACTTCGACTTGGAGACCTCCGTTTATACCCCCCAATTCCAGCAGCTCATGGCCGAACTCCCCTCGCTGTGCGAGGAGTTCTCCTATCTGGGCAGCTACAGCGAGGTGGTATGATGGAAGGGAAATACGGACTTTTAGGGGAAAAGCTGGGCCACAGCTACTCCCCCGCCATCCACGCCCTGCTGGGGGACTACGACTACAAGCTGTATGAGTGCCCCAAGGACAAGCTGGACGAGTTTCTCACCCGCCGGGACTTCGCCGGACTGAACGTCACCATCCCCTACAAGAAAGCGGTCATTCCCCACTGCGCCCAACTGTCCCCCATCGCGGAAAAGCTGGGCAGCGTGAATGTGCTGATCCACCGGAAGGACGGCACCCTGTACGGCGACAACACCGACGCCTACGGCTTTGCCGGCATGGTGGCCCACAGCGGCATCGCCGTAGCGGGCAAAAAGGTGCTGGTACTGGGCAGCGGCGGCGCCTCTGCCACGGTGTGCGCCGTGCTGGAGCAGCTGGGGGCCGCCAGCGTCACCGTCATCTCCCGCTCCGGCGAGAACAACTACAACAATCTGGACCGCCACGCCGACGCCGATGTGATCGTCAACACCACCCCCGTGGGGATGTACCCCAACAACGGGGTCTTCCCCCTGGACCTGAAGGGCTTTCCCCGGTGCAGCGGCGTGCTGGACATCCTGTACAATCCCGCCCGCACCGCTTTGATGCTTCAGGCGGAGGAGCTGGGCATCCCCTGCGCCGGAGGGCTCTATATGCTGGTGGCCCAGGCCAAGCGCACCGCCGAGCTGTTCCTGGATCAGGAGATCGCCGACAGCGAGATCGCCCGCATCCGCGACCTGCTGGCCCGCCGGATGCAGAATATCGTCCTGATCGGTATGCCCGGCAGCGGCAAGTCCACGGTGGCCGCTCTGCTGGGGGAAAGGCTGGGCCGCGCTGTGAGCGACAGCGACGCCTCCGTGGAGCAGGCCGCCGGAAAGCCCATCCCCCAGATCTTCGCCGAGGAGGGGCAGGACGCCTTCCGCACCCTGGAGACTCAGACGCTGGCTCAGCTGGGCAAGGGCTCTGCGGGCATCATCGCCACCGGGGGCGGCTGCGTCACCCGGAAAGAGAACTACCCCCTGCTGCACCAGAACGGGGTGATCTTCTGGCTGCGCCGGGATACGGACCGGCTGCCCCGGGAGGGCCGCCCCATCTCCCTCAGCCGGGACCTGAAGGAGCTGGAGATGGAACGGGAGCCCCTGTACCGCGCCTTTGCCGACCATATCATTGACAACAACGGCCCCGTGGAGGACGCGGTGCGCCGGATCGTGGAGGTGATGGGATGAAGCTGCTGATCATCAACGGCCCCAACCTGAATCTGCTGGGCCTGCGGGAGCCGGATATCTACGGCAGGCAGGACTATGCCCAGCTGTGCCAGTTTGTGCTGGCCGCCTGCCAGGAGGCCGGCGTGGAGGGCGAGGTATTCCAGTCCAACCACGAGGGGGCCATTGTGGACCGGATCCAGGCGGCTTACGGCAGGTTCGACGGCATCGTCATCAACCCCGCCGCCTATACCCACACCAGCGTGGCCATTCTGGATGCCCTGAAGGCGGTGGCTCTGCCCGCGGTGGAGGTCCATCTGTCCGACGTGAGCCAGCGGGAGAGCTTCCGCCAGATCTCCTACGCCGGCATGGCCTGCATCAAAACCTATATGGGGCTGGGCTTCGAGGGATACCGCCAGGCCATTCTCTATTTGAAGGACTATCTGTCCAAGGAGGCAAACGCATGATTCCTGAACGACTTGTTACCTGGGGCAGCAGCGGCTGCTCCATCCGCGAGATCGCCGCATACGGCGAACAGCGGGCCGCCATTGTGGGGCCGGAGAATGTGTATAACTTCACCATCGGCAGTCCCAGCATCGACCCGCCCCCCTGCGTCCGTCAGACCATCGACTGCCTGATGGACACCATGCCCCCCACGGCGCTCCACGCCTATGCCCCCGCCCAGGGACTGGCCGATGTGCGCCGGAAGATGGCCGACTACCTGAACCGCACCTTCTCCATGGACTACCGCCCCCAGGACGTGTACATGACCGACGGCGCCTCCGCCGCCCTTTCCATCCTGGCCCACGCCCTGCTCTCCCCGGGGGACGAGGCCATCACCCTGGCCCCCTTCTTTTCGGAGTACCGGGTGTTTGTGGAGGACGCCGGCGGCGTGCTGCGGGTGGTGCCCGGTCTGCCCGGCACCTTCCAGCCCGACCTGCCCGCCATTGAAAAAGCCATCAGCGAAAAGACCGCCATCTTCCTGCTGAACTCCCCCAACAACCCCTCCGGCGTGGTGCTGTCCCGTGAGAGCCTGGCCGCCCTGTGCGCCCTGCTGGAGCGCAAGCAGAAGGAGTACGGCCACCCCATCTACATCGTGGCGGACGAGCCCTACCGCGAGCTGGTCTACGGCGGCACAGAGGTGGCCTTCCTCCCCGCCATGTACGCCAACACCGTGTACTGCTACTCCTTCAGCAAGTCCATGTCCCTGCCCGGCGAGCGGGTGGGCTTCCTGGCCCTGTCCCCCCGGGCGGAGGACCACGACCGGGTGATGGCCGCGGTGGCCGGGGCTTACCGGACCCAGGGCTACATCTGCGTGTCCTCCCTGTTCCAGCGGGTGGCCGCCGCGTGCATCGGTCAGACGGCGGACATCTCCGCCTA
>CAKUHV010000049.1 GCA_934659445.1 uncultured Oscillospiraceae bacterium
CTCCTATACCACTGGCCTGGCCCCCAGCGTGGTCACCTACATTTTGGAGACGCTGATCTCCAAGCGCTTCGGCGGACACACCGTCAGCGGCGAGCTGGGTCTGCCCGTCACCGAGAGCGGCCTGGTGCTGCCCTGCGGCGCCACCGGGCGGTGGCTGGCCGATCACACCTGAACGAGGTTTTAGTATGAACGAACCCATCATCAAAACCGAACATCTGGAGTTCCGCTACACCGACGCCGAGGGGGTCACCCCCATCGTGCTGGACGGGGTGGATCTGGAGATCCGGCAGGGCTCCTTCGTGGCCGTGCTGGGCCACAACGGCAGCGGAAAGTCCACCCTTGCCAAGCACCTGAACGCCATTCTGCTGCCCTCTGGCGGCAAGGTGTACGTGCTGGGCATGGACACGGTGGACGAGCGCAACCTGCTGGACATCCGCCGCACCGTGGGCATGGTGTTCCAGAACCCGGACAACCAGATCGTGGCCAACGTGGTGGAGGAGGACGTGGCCTTCGCCCCGGAGAATCTGGGTGTCCCCTCTGACGAGATCCGCCGCCGGGTGGACGACGCCCTGAAGGCCGTTGGCATGTACGAGTACCGGGAGCACGCCCCCCACCTTCTGTCCGGCGGACAGAAGCAGCGGGTGGCCATCGCCGGTGTGATCGCCATGCAGCCCCGGTGCATCGTGCTGGACGAGCCCACCGCCATGCTGGACCCCATCGGCCGGGCGGACGTGCTGCGCACCATCCGCGCCCTGAACCGGGAGAAGGGCATCACCGTGGTGCTCATCACCCACCATATGGACGAGGCCGCCCAGGCCGACCGTCTGGTAGTCATGGCCAAGGGAAAGGTCGTGGCCGACGGCGCCCCCAAGCAGGTGTTTCAGGATGTAGAGGGCCTGAAGGCCGTGGGCCTGACGGTGCCCCAGACCACCCAGCTGCTGTGGGAGCTGCGGCAGGAGGGGCTGAACGTCCCTCTGGACGCTCTGAGCGACGAGGAGTGCGCCGAAGCCCTGCGCGATCTGCTGGCATAACCCCGGATCTGACCCCGCCCAGCGGGGCAGGTACCATCGAGATAAAGGATTGACGCCATTTGAAACCCATTCTTGAAACCAGGGAGCTGACCCATATCTACTCCCCGGGCACGCCCTTCGAGAGCGTGGCCCTGGATCACGTGAACTTCACCGCCTACGAGGGGGAGTATCTGGGCATCATCGGCCACACGGGCTCGGGCAAGTCCACCCTGATCCAGCACCTGAACGGTCTGCTCAGGCCCACCTCCGGACAGGTGCTCTTTCGGGGGGAGGACATCTGGGCCGACCCCAAACGCACCCTTCAGACCCGCTTCCACGTGGGGCTGGTGTTCCAGTATCCCGAGTATCAGCTGTTTGAGGAGACGGTATACAAGGACATCGCCTTCGGCCCCGGCAACATGGGTCTGGAGCCGGAGGAGATCGACCGCCGGGTGCGTCAGGCCGCCCGCTTCGTGGGTCTGCGGGATGACCAGCTGGACAAGTCCCCCTTCGAGCTGTCCGGCGGCCAGAAGCGCCGGGTGGCCATCGCCGGCGTCATCGCCATGGAGCCGGAGGTGCTCATTCTGGACGAGCCCACCGCCGGGCTGGACCCCGTGGGCGTAGAGTCTATTCTGTCCAATATCCGGGACTACCATCTGGCCCACAATGCCACCATCATTCTGGTGTCCCACTCCATGGAGGATGTGGCCCGCACCGTCGACCGCCTTGTGGTGGTCAACGACGCCCGCATCCCCTTCTGCGGCACCCCCCGTCAGGTGTTCCAGCACGGGGACGAGCTGGAGAAGATGGGACTGGGCGTGCCCCAGATGACCCGGGTGTTCCACCGCCTGCGGGCCATGGGGGTGGACATCGACCCCTCGGTCTACACCATCGAGCAGGCGAAGGCGGCCGTTCTGGCCAAGCTGGGAAAGGGGGCGGTGTAAATGGCGCTAAAGGACATCACCCTGGGCCAGTATTTCCCCGGCAATTCCCCCGTCCACCGGCTGGACCCCCGCACCAAGCTCATTGCCGTCACCCTGTATATCGTGGCCCTGTTTCTGGCCAAGTTCTTCCTGACCTACGCCATTCTGTTTCTTGTGCTGGCCGGGGCGGTGAAGATCTCCAAAGTGCCCCTGAAGTCCCTTGTGGGGGGCATGAAGCCCATCGCTCTGGTGGTCGTACTGACGGCCATCCTGAACCTGTTCTACACCCCCGGCACCCATGTACTGGTGAAGTTCTGGGTCCTGACCATCACGCTGGAGGGCGTGTTTCAGGCCTTCTTCATGGTCATCCGCATCCTGATGCTCATCTCCGGCTCCTTCCTGCTGACCTACACCACCTCCCCCATCCTGCTGACGGACGGGCTGGAGTCTCTGCTGGGCCCGCTGAAGAAGCTGCGTGTGCCGGTGCATGAGCTGGCCATGATGATGTCCATCGCCCTGCGGTTCATCCCCACCCTGATCGAGGAGACGGACAAGATCATGTCCGCCCAGCGGGCCCGGGGGGCCGACTTCGAGTCCGGCAGCCTGATGCGCCGGGCCAGGGCCCTGATCCCCCTGCTGGTGCCCCTGTTCATCTCCGCCTTCCGCCGGGCCGACGAGCTGGCGGTGGCCATGGAGTGCCGCTGCTACCACGGGGGCGAGGGGCGCACCCGCCTGCGCCAGCTGAAATACACCGCCATGGACAGGACCGTCATCGCCGCATTTCTGGCCATCGCCGTGGGCATCGGCGTGCTGGGACACTTCGGACTGTAAAACAATTTTCCCGGGAGGTGAGGGGTTGGAACGGAATATCGCCCTGAAGCTGATGTACAACGGCACCGCCTACCACGGCTGGCAGGTGCAGAAAAACGCCGTCTCCGTGGCGGAGACGCTGGAGAAGGCCCTGGCCACCGTGGTGTGCCACCCGGTGAAGTGTACCGGCGCGGGCCGCACCGACGCCGGCGTCCACGCCGAGGTCTATATCGCCAACTTCCGCACCGCCTCCACCATCCCCTGCGACCGCATCCCCCTGGCGGTGAACACCCGTCTGCCCAACGACATCGTAGTGGTCAAGGCCACGGAAGTCCCCATGGCGTTCAACGCCATCGGCTCCTGCCACCGGAAGGAGTACACCTACCGCATCTACAACTCCCGCCTGGGCAACCCCTTCTATGTGGATCGGGCCTGGTTCTACCCCAAGCGCCTGGACGAGACCGTGATGCAGCGGGCGGCCAGCCAGTTCGTGGGCACCCACGACTTCCGCGCCGTGCGCTCCGTGGGCACCGAGACCCGCACCACCGTGCGCACGGTGTACTACTTCGACGTGTCCCGCGCCGGGGACCTGATAGAGTGTAAGGTGTGCGCCAACGGCTTTCTTTACAACATGGTGCGGGCCATGGCGGGCACCATCGTCTACGCCGCCGAGGGCAAGCTCTCCCCCGAGGACATCCCCGCTATCCTCGCCTCCGGCAACCGCACCCTAGCCGGGCCCACCGTGCCCCCGGGAGGGCTTTACATGACAAATCTCTGGTATGATGAGGACGTACTGTAATGGCCAAGGATACGCCGAAAAAACCGAACCTGTTCCTGCGTGCGCTGGCGCTGGCGGTCACCGCCGCTCTGGTGCTGGGGGCACTGCTTCTGGTGGTGAACTGGGACCGCTATGATCTGGACGCGCTGAAAGGCTGGCTGGCCCGCCGCTCCCTGTCCGCTGACGAGACGGGAACGGGGGCCGCGTTTTCCTACTCCGGCGGCGGAAAGCAGTCTGCCGCCCTGCTGGACAGCGGCGCGGTGTTCGCCGGAGACGCCGGTGCCCACTACTATTCCCTGTCCGGCCAGCTGTACGCCGAGACCGTCACCCCGCTGGAAAACCCCGTCCTCTCCGCCTGCGGCAGGTGCGCTGCGGTGTACGATGCTGGGGGGCAGCAGCTGTATGTATACCGCAGCGGGCAGCAGGCCCTCTCCCTCGCCCTGCCCGACGGCGGCCAGCTTCTCTCCGTCCGGTGCAATGACAGCGGCTGGCTGGCGGTCACCGCCCAGACCAGCGGCTACCGGGGCGTGGTAACGGTATATGACGACGCGGGTGAAAAGGTCATCGACATCAGCCTGTCCTCCGCCTTTGTGGCGGACGCCGCGGTCTCCCCCGACAAAAAGTCCGTGGCCGTGGTCACCATGGGGCAGGCGGAGGGCTCCTTTCTCAGTCAGCTGCTGATCTACCCCACCGACGCCTCCCAGCCCTCGGCCACGGTCTCTCTGGGCGGCGAGACCGTTCTGGAGCTGGAGTATGAGCAGGACCGCATCTGGGCCCTCACCGACAGCGGCCTTCATATCGTCAGCGCCGACGGCTCCTCTCACGAGGTCTATTCCTTCGGCCGCAGCTATCTGAAGGGCTTTTCCTTCGGGGGCGACGGCTTCGCCCTGCTGCTTCTGGGCCGCTATCGGGCTGGCACGGCAACTCAGGCGGTGACCATCGGGCCGGACGGCGCCGTATCAGCCGACCTGGAGCTGCGGGATCAGGTGCTGGACTATTCCGCTGCGGGCAGCGGCTTTGCCCTGCTCGCCAGTGACGGGCTGACCATCTACAGCCAGACGGGGGAGCTGCGCTCCGCCCTGAACGACACCCAGGGGGCCCGGTATACCGCCCTGTCCCCCGACGGCTTCGCCCTGCTGGCCACCCAGCAGGAGGCGTGGTTCTATTTGCCCAACTGAGGGCACTGCCTTGAAAGGAGGCTCCCTGTGGATCCAATTTTGATCGACCTGCTGGCCGCAGCCGTGCTGCTGCTGTGTGTCATACAGGGCTACCGCAAGGGCTTTGTGCTCACCCTGTGCGGCTTTCTGGCCCTGTTTGTGGCCCTGATCGGGGCATATTTCGTGGCCGACGCTCTGGCCGGGCCGGTCAGTCAGCTGTTGCTGCCCCTGATCCGGAGCCGTCTGACCGCCGCCGTGTCCGCCCAGACCTCCGCCGCGGCGGACGGCGTGACCCTGCCCGCCCTGCTGGATGCCCTGCGCGGCTCTGAGTTCTACAAGCAGTTCGTCTCCGCCGTAGAAAACGCCGTGAACGAGGGGGTCATCGCCGCGGCCGGCGGCCTGATTGGCTCCACCGCCGCCTTCCTCGCCGCCCGGATCGCATGGCTGGTGCTGTACGCGCTGTCCTTTGTGCTGATCCTGATCCTGTGGTCCATCCTCAGCCACGCCCTGGATCTGGCCTTCCGCCTGCCGGTGCTGTCCGGTCTGAACCACTGGTCCGGCGCCCTGCTGGGGCTGGTCAAGGGCGCGGTGGTGGTCTACGCCGCCGCCTGGCTGCTGAAGGACAGTCTGCTGCCCCCCGACCTGGCGGAGCAGACCCGTCTGGTGCGGGTCTTTTACGCCTACATTCCCATGCCCCTGACCCCCTGACCCCATTGAACGGCAAGGACAAATTATCCATACACCCAGTTCACGACGAGTTCACATTTCCGGTGTACGGTATCGGTGGGTCCGGCCGGGCCATCCCCGACCAGACTACCTACTATCTCCCGAGAGGAGCGATCATATGAAACCAAGTCTCTGTTCCCGCTGCGGCAAGAACGTGGCGGTCATCTTTATCACCAAGGTAGAAGGCGGCCAGACCAAGACCGAGGGGCTTTGCCTGAAATGCGCCAAGGAGCTGGGCATCAAGCCGGTAAACGACATGCTCAGCCAGCTGGGCGTGGGGGACGACGACATTGAAAAGCTGTCCGAGGACCTCACCTCCACGCTGGGGAACTCCGACGAGCTGGCCTCCATAGCCTCTATGCTGGGCGCGCAGTCCGCCGACGGAAATGACGGGGATGACGAGGACGACACCGGCCGCACGGCCACCTTTCCCTTCCTCAACCAGCTGTTCGGCGCAGACGCCGCCCCCAAAAAGCCCGAGCCCGGCGAGACGCCGCCCCCCCGTGGGGACAAATCCTCCGCCCCCAAGGCTCCCAAGCGGAAGTATCTGAACGACTACTGCATCTCCCTGACCCAGAAGGCCCGGGACGGCAAGCTGGACCAGCTGGTGGGCCGCGAGCGGGAGATCCAGCGGGTCATCCAGATCCTGAACCGGCGGCAAAAGAACAACCCCTGCCTGATCGGCGAGCCCGGCGTGGGCAAAACCGCCATCGCCGAGGGGCTGGCTCTGGCCATCGAGAAGAAGCAGGTGCCCTATAAGCTGCTGGACAAGGAGGTCTATCTGCTGGACCTTACCGCTCTGGTGGCGGGCACCCAGTTCCGCGGCCAGTTTGAAAGCCGCATGAAGGGCCTGATCGAGGAGATCCGCCGCATCGGCAACATCATTCTGGTCATTGACGAGGTGCACACCATCGTGGGCGCTGGGGACGCCGAGGGCTCCATGAACGCCGCCAACATCCTCAAGCCCGCCCTGTCCCGTGGCGAGATCCAGGTCATCGGCGCCACCACCCTGACGGAGTACCGCAAGCACATCGAAAAGGACTCCGCCCTGGAGCGGCGCTTCCAGCCCGTGCTGGTGGAGGAGCCCTCCATCGCCGACAGCGTCAGGATCCTTGAGGGCATCGCCCCCTACTACGCCAATTTCCACCGGGTGACCATCTCCAAGGAGATGTGCCGCATGGCGGTGACCATGAGCGAGCGGTACATTACCGACCGATATCTGCCGGACAAGGCCATCGACCTGCTGGACGAGGCCTGCTCCAATGTGAACCTCCATAACGAGAATCTGGCCCGCTTGTCCCAGGTGGACAAGGAGCTGGCCGACCTGGATAAAGAGAAAGAGGTCATGACCGCCGCCGCCACCGACGAGGCCTATCAGCGGCTGGCCGCCATCCGCAGCATGGAACTGCGGCTTCAGGCCGAGCGGGACAGCCTGACGGAGCAGGGCGACCCGCCCCTGACCGCCGCCCATCTGGCCAACGTGATCGAGCTGTGGACCAACATCCCCGCCAGTCAGGTGGAGGAGCAGGAGTATGAGCGCCTGTCCAAGCTGGAGGACCGGCTGAAGACCCACGTCATCGGTCAGGATCAGGCCGTGGCCGCCGTAGCCGCCGCCGTCCGCCGGGGTCGGGTGGGTATCAGCCCCAAGCGCAAGCCCGTGTCCTTCATCTTTGTGGGCTCCACCGGCGTGGGTAAGACGGAGCTGGTGAAGCAGCTGGCCGCCGACCTGTTCAACACCCCCGACGCATTGATCCGTCTGGATATGTCCGAGTATATGGAGAAATACTCCGTCTCCCGCATCATCGGCTCCGCCCCCGGCTATGTGGGATACGACGACGCGGGGCAGCTGACGGAGAAGGTGCGGCGCAAGCCCTACTCCGTGGTGCTGTTTGACGAGATCGAGAAGGCCCACCCCGACGTGCTGAACATCCTGCTGCAAATCTTGGACGACGGCCGCATCACCGACAGTCAGGGCCGGGTGGTGAACTTTGAGAACACCGTCATCGTTATGACCTCCAACGCCGGCAGCGGCGTCAAGACGGGCAGCGTGGGCTTTGACCGCACCGCCGATCAGCAGGGCCGTGACCGGGCCATGAAGGCCCTGCAGGAGTTCCTGCGGCCGGAGTTTCTCAACCGGGTGGACGAGGTGGTCTACTTCAACCAGCTCACTCAGGAGGACTTCAAGCGGATCGCCGCCCTCATGCTGGAGGAGCTGCGGACCAGTCTGGCCGACCGGGGGATCGCCTTCTCCTGGGAGGACTCCCTGCTGGACTATCTGGTGGAGAAGTCCTATTCCGCCCAGTACGGCGCCCGCAACCTGCGCCGCCGGATCCAGAAGGATCTGGAGGACGCCATCGCCAGCCGCATCATCGACAACTGGCAGCACCCCGTCACCCAGATCCGCGCCGCCGCCCCCGGCGGCCAGCTGGAGCTGCTGACGCTGTAAATCCAGGCATAAAAAATCCCCCGCTTTCTTACGAAGGCGGGGGGATTTTTTTAGACTTTTAAGGTTCTGTGGCCGGTTCCAAAAGGGTGATCGTCTTTTTGTCCATGTCCAGACGGCAGCGCGCACCGTAGGGAATGACGCCGATGGGCTCCGCGTGGCCGAAGTTCACATTGCACAGGATGGGCAGCTCCGGGCGTCCGCTCTCCCGCCCCACCACGGTGCGGTAGACCTCTTTATAGGGCTGGTATTTGCTGCGCCGGGCGGGCTTGCCCACCAGGACGCCCTTTATCACATCGAACAGCCCCTGGGCCGCCAGGTTCCGCAGGATCCAGGTGAGGTATGTGGTGGACATGTCCTCCTCGCTGGTCTCCAGGAACATGATCTTGCCCCGCCACTGCTCCTTTGTGGGCCAGATAGAGGTGCCCATCACCTCGATGAACACATCCAGACAACCGCCCAGCAGCTCGCCCTCCACTGTGCCGCCGCCCTGCACCACCTCGTAGCCGATCTCCTCCGGGTGATAGGGCTTCAGGGTGTTCATATTCTTCTCATCCCACCAGATCTTCTCGTCCTCGTCGTCGTACCAGTAGGGGGCAGACGGGATGTCCAGCGTGGGCTTGGGACAGAACAGGGTGTCCCGGATCATGGCGGCGGTATAGTCGTTGACCCTCACATACTCCGAAAAGTTGGTCATCACGCTGGCCCCGTAATAGGACATCACCCCCGCCTTATAGAGCATGAGGTGGTTGGACGTGGTGTCGGAGAAGCCGGTAAATATCTTGGGGTCTCGGGCCAGCACATCGAAGTCGATATAGGGCAGCAGACGGATGGTGTCCTCCCCGCCGATGGCGTTGAACACCCCTCTGATCTCCGGGTCGCGGAAGGCGTCCATCAGGTCGGCGGCCCGGGCCTCCGGGTGGCGGTAGAGGTAGTCCCGCCCCTTCAGGGCGTTGGGCATCACCCGCACCTTCAGGCCGTAGTCCTCCTCCAGCCGCCGCCGGGCGATGTCCAGCTTGTGGATGGCCCAGGGCTCCCCCAGGGTCCCCGCGGACAGGCTGACGATCGCTACAGTGTCGCCGGGACTCAAATGTCTGGGTTTTTTCATATGGCTCCCTCCTCCAGTCTGGCCCGCAGGCCGGAGTACCGCCGGGTCTGGCGGTTGTTCTGGATCATCCCGGCCACCACGCCGTCATCCCCCACGATGATCAGCAGCTCCCGGGCCCGGGTGATGGCGGTATACAGCACCCCCCGGGTCATGAGCATAGGGGCCCCGTCCAAGGCGGCCAGGATCACCGCCCGGTACTCGCTGCCCTGGGCCTTGTGGACGGTGACGGCAAAGGCGGGCTCCAGCTCACCCAGCATATCGGGGGCGTACTCCACCACCTTGCCGTCGAAGTCCACGGTGATGCACTCGCCGTCAATGGCCCGGACGACCCCGATGTCCCCGTTGAACATCCCCATGCCGGCGTTGGCCGTGCCCTGCTCCCGCCACAGGATGTCGTAATTGTTCTTCACCTGCATCACCCGGTCGCCGGCGCGGAAGATCCAGTCGCCGAAGCGCCGCTCCCCTTTTCCTTCCCCCGGGGGATTCAGGGCGGCCTGAAGGGCCTGATTCAGGTTGGCAGTGCCGGTGCCCCGCCTTCTGGTGGGGGACAGCACCTGGATCTGGTCGGCGGGGATGCCCATGCGCTCGGGCAGACGGCGGCGGCAAAGGTCCACAATGGTGTCCACCGCCGCCTGACTGTCCCGCCGGGACAGGAAAAAGAAGTCGCTGTCGTTGGCCCGCAGGTCGGGCAACTCCCCCCGGTTCACCGTGTGGGCGTTGCGGATGATGGCGCTCCGGGCCGCCTGACGGAACACCTCCGTCAGCCGCACCGCGGGCACCGCCCCGCTGCGGATCAGGTCGGCAAACAGGCACCCCGGCCCCACCGAGGGCAGCTGGTCCGGGTCCCCCACCAGCACCAGGCGGCACTCCGGCCGCAGGGCGTCCATGAGGGCCGCCATCAGGGGCAGGTCCACCATGGAGGTCTCGTCCACGATCACCGCGTCGGCGGCCAGGGGGTCGTCCCGGTCGTGGGTGAACACCTGCTGGCCGCTCTGGGGGTCGAAGCCCGTCTCCAGCAGGCGGTGGATGGTGGAGGCCTCCGCCCCGCACAGCTCCCCCAGCCGCTTGGCCGCCCGGCCCGTGGGGGCGGCCAGGGCGGTCTCCAGCCCCATGGCGTCAAACAGGGCCAGCACCCCCCGAAGGGATGTAGTCTTGCCCGTGCCCGGGCCGCCGGTGAGCAGCATCACGCGGCTGCGGGCGGCCAGCTCCACCGCCTGCCGCTGCTGAGGTGCGTAGCGGATGCCCTGCTGCCGCTGGATGCGGTCGATCACGTCGTCCAGCCGCTCCGGGGGCAGCAGCTCGTCGTCCCGCGTCTCCAGCACCCGCCGAGCCACCAGCACCTCCGCCTCGTACAGGTCGGGCAGATACACCGCGTGCTCCCCGGCCACGGCGTCCTCCACCACCTGTCCCTTCCGGGACAGGCGCTCCAGCGCCTCCTCCAGTTCCTCCGTTGGGATGTCCAGCAGCTGCCCGGCGGCGGCCAGCAGCTTTTCCCGGGGCAGAAAGGTATGTCCGTTGCTCAGGTTGTGGACCAGCTCAAAGGTCAGTCCCGCCTCCAGCCGCAGGGGGTCGTCCCCCGCCAGCCCCAGACTTAAGGCCAGCCGGTCGGCCAGCGAGAAGTCCACGCCGAAGCCCTCCCCCACCAGCAGATAGGGGTCGTTTTTCAGGGCCTCCAGCGCCGCACCGCCGTAGCTGCGGTACAGGGGGGCGGCCAGCTCCATGGGAAGTCCGAGCTGCCCCAGAAACTCCACCAGCAGCCGCATCCCCATCTGCCGCTGAAAGCTGGCGCTGATGGACATGGCCCGCTTGGGGGTGATCCCCCTGACCTTTGTCAGCTCCTCGGGGTGTTCCCCGATGACGGTGAGGGCGTCCTCGCCGAACTCCTCGATAAGTGCCCGGGCGGTGGCCTTGCCCACCCCCTTCACGGCCCCGGAGGCCAAATAGTGGAAAACCTCCTTCAGGCCCTGAGGCAGGCGGCGCTCCACGATCTCCGCCCGGAACTGGCGCCCATAGGCGGGATGGCGCACCCAGCTGCCCCGGATGGACAGATACTCCCCCGGGGACACCCCGGGCATGGGGCCCACCACAGTCAACTCCTCCTCGTCGGACTCCAGCCGGAGGATGGTATAGCCGTTCTCCTCGTTCTGATAGATCAAAGAGGAGACCGTCCCCTCGATCAGCTGCAATTCTCTGCTCTCTGCCATGGGACGTCTCCTCTCTGTCTGTTTTCTGTCTTATCTCAATTCCGCCGCCGGATAGCGCCGGACCAGCTCCGCCGCCAGCATCCGGCCGGCAGGAGTCAGTTCTTCCGTCTCGATGACGATGGCGCCCCGCAGCAGACCCATCCCCCGCAGCCAGTACAGGGCCCGCAGAGTCTGCTCCAGCTGTTCGCCGTCTCCCCGGCCGGGAACTGCGATCTTTACCCCCGGGGCCGGCAGAGGGCGCAGCAGCCGCCCCACCTGCCACCAAAGCAGGACTGCCAGTCCCGCCGCTGCCAATACGGTCCCCGTCAGCTCCAAAAATGCTCCCATCGGACACACCTCCGGAGCATCCTATGCGGGCGCTCCCCCTCCTGCTCAGATCACGCCGGAGAACAGGTTGACCCCCACATGGGTCAGCAGCAGCATGATGCACCCAGCGGTCACCACCCCCATGACCACCGCGGGCAGGGCCCTGCGCAGGCGCATCTCCAGAAAGGCCGCCGCCAGACAGCCCGTCCACGCCCCCGTGCCCGGCAGAGGGATGGCCACGAACAGCCACAGGCCCAGATACTGATACCGGGTGACCTTCTCCCCCTTCAGATGGGCCTTGCGCTCCAGCCGGTCCACCAGACCGTTCAGCCGGGGGATACGCCGCCGCATCCACTGGAAAATACGGCGGATATACACGATGATGAAGGGGGCGGGGATGATGTTGCCCACCACCGCCGCGGGAAAGGCCAGATAATAAGGCAGCCCCAGGGCCACCCCGAAGGGCAG
>CAKUHV010000050.1 GCA_934659445.1 uncultured Oscillospiraceae bacterium
GGACGTTGGACAGGATGGTGGCCGGGCCCGCCTTGATCTGCTCCCAGCTGGCGGCCTCCATGGGGGAGCCCAGGGCGGTAAGCGCCCCGGAGTCCACCGTGCCGAAAATGCCCTGGGGGGTGTTGGCGGACAGGGTGCCCATATCCTGCCGCTGCTGGAACACGCCGTGGAGCTCGCCCGGCTGTCCCGCTGTGCCCTTCTTTACGTCGCTTACCCGGGCGCGCATGATGCTGCCCGACTCCAGCGGCATCAGAAGGGCGGTGTCCGTGTCGTTGATACCGTGGCCCAGGGCGGCAAAGCTGCCGCTTTCCGGGTCATAATAGGTCAGGGTGCCGATGCCCGCCATGGAATCCCGCAGCCACACGCCCAGCTGGGCCGTGCCCTGCCGGTTCACGGCGGGCAGGGCGGACAGCTGAAGGGCCTTCTCGCCCCGCACGGCCCGGATGGTCAGGGGCTGTCCGGTCTGGGCGGCCACCATGGCCTGCACCTGCTCCACCGTGTCCACGTCCTGCCCGTTGATGTGGGTGATCAGGTCGCCGGTCTTCAGTCCGCAGTCCCGGCCGGGCTGCCGCGGCCCCTCGGGTGTGCTGATCTCCGACAGTCCCACCACCAGAACGCCGTCGGAAAACAGCTTGATGCCCACCGCCCGGCCCACGGGGATAATCTGCCGGACCTGTCCCGCCGGACCGAATGTCTCCACTGCGGGCGAGAGCTCCCGGGCCCCGGCAGACGGGGCCGCAAGACAGCCCAGCAGCAGGCACAGGGCGGCCGGAACGGTCCATCGCGGGGGTCTGTGTTTCCTCTCCTTCTTCAATAGGATCACCTCCAAAATCCGCGGGGCAAAGAGCCCCGCCCAGACAGTATGTCCGGGCGCCGGCGCCGTCCGGCGAGAAAGGACTTCCATGGATGGAAGGAAACGGCGGCGCGCAGCTGAGCGGCGGGGGAAGGAAAAAGAAGGCCGGAAAAACAGGAAAAAGAAGGAAGATTAAAACGCGGGCGTGATCTTTGGGTCCAGTATATGCGGAACAGACCGGCATGATCCGCGTGTATCGGCGGAATTTCGTGCCATTTGTCATGAGCATAGCACGATGGCCGCACAATGCAAGCGAAGTGCCGCACTCTTCATGGCGGCATAGCGGCCAGCGCCGGAAATTGGCGGCATTTTAGCAGAGCGGACACAGAATATGGGAAAAATTGAATTTCAAAACGCAAAATATGGGAGGGGATCGGATGCCGTATACCCGCAGAAGGGGGACGGGAGGACTGAGGATGGTTGGGGATACCCTGCGCTGCGCCGGAGCCTTTCCCGCCTGGGTCGTGGGCTCCGGCTTTGCCACAGGGCAGGAGCTGGCGCGGTTTTTCGCCCGGTACGGGACCGGAGGGCGTTGGGGCGTGCTGATCCCGCTGGCGGGGTTCCTGCTCACCGGGCCCGCCCTGCTGGCGGCGGGGCATGACCACAGGGAGGAGGACGGCTTCGACCCCTTCCGCTGGGCCTGCGGGCCGGTTCTGGGCGGGATATACCGAAGGCTGACCCCGGCGGCATCGGTGCTGCTGCTGCCCGTTCTGCTGTCCGGCGCGGGGGCCGCCATGGGGGAGCACTGGGGCATTGACCGCCGGATGGGAGCGGCGCTTATGGCGGCGGCGGTGCTGGCCGCCTGGCGGGCGGGCTTTCAGCGGTATTCCGGGGCGGCGGCACTGGCGGCCCCGGCGGTGGCGCTGTTCTCCATGGCGGTGGCGGGGCTTACGGTGCTGCGGGGAGAGACACTGCCGGCTGCCCCGGCGGTCCCCGGCTGGGCGGAGAGCAGCGTGCTCTATCTGTCCATGAACTGCTGGGGGGCCAGCGCCTACCACTGCCGCCTGGGGGCCTCGACGGCGGAAAGGCGTGCGGCGGTCTGGGGCGGTGCGCTGGGCGCGCTGCTGCTGGGGGGCGCCATAGGGCTGATGAGTGCCGCCATCGCGGGCAGTCCCGGGGCCATGGCCATGGAGGTGCCCGCCCTGTATCTGGCCGAGCGGCTCTCCCCCGCGCTGGGCGGTGTCTTCGCCTGGGTGCTGCTGCTGGGGATCTTCTCCTCCTGCTGCGCCATGCTCTGGACGGTCTGTCCGGGGGAGAGAGACGGCGGACGGGCCGGAGCGGCGGTGCTTACTGCTCTGCTGCTGGGGCGGCTGCCCTTTGGGGAGCTGGTGGCCCGGCTGTACCCGCTGCTGGGCTGGGCGGGGCTGCCCTTTGTGCTGTGTGTTCTTGTAAGAAATACCACCGGGCGGCGTTGAAAAAGCCGGCTCCGCCCGCGCGGGTCTGGGCATTTTTGCGCTTTTGTCGGAACCTGAAAATCTTGGCAAACTTTTTCCGCTTTCTTTGTTGCGCTGAGAAGACATTTCTGGTATGATAAACAATACCTATCAAATGTTGTCCTTGTATGGCGCACAAACAGCCCTGCGCGGCGTGCGTGCCCGGACGGACAGCAGACAAGAGGCGCCTCTTGTGCTTTGCCTTTTCCCCTGAAAAGACAAAGCATATACTGTCGCCGGGGCTTTTGCCGCTGCGGCTATCCCGGGAACGCAGGGGCGGAAGAAAAAGAAAAGAAGGATGAAACAGAATGAACTCTAAGACGCTGCTGTACATCTTAAAGCGGATCGTTCTGGCGATCGTCACGGTGTGGGTGGTCATTACCATCACCTTCTTCGTCATGCGCATCGTGCCCGGCGGGCCGTTCATGAGCGAAAAGGCCATCTCAGAGACAGCACAGGCTGCGCTGGAGGCCAAGTACGGTCTGGACAAGCCCCTGATGGAGCAATACTTTACCTATCTGCGGGATATTGTGACCAAGCTGGACTTTGGCCCGTCCCTGAAGCAGAGAGGGCGCATGGTGGCCGACGTGATCTACGACGGCATGAAGACCTCGGTGAAGCTGGGCCTGATCGCCGCCTTCTGCGCCGGCATCGTGGGCATTGTGCTGGGGGCCGTGGCCGCCCTGCGGCGCAACCGCCCGGTGGACAAGCTCATCATGGTCGTCACCACCGCCTTCGTGTCCATGCCCTCCTTCATTATGGGCTCGCTGCTGTTGGTGGCTTTCTCAGTCAAGCTGTCCATCTTCCCCGCCAACGGGGCCGAGGCCGGGGGGCTGATACTGCCCATCATTACCCTGGCCCTGTATCCCATGGCCTATATCACCCGCCTGACCCGGTCCTCCATGCTGGACGTGCTGGGGCAGGACTATATCCGCACCGCCCGGGCAAAGGGCGTGGACGGCCTGCACATCATCTTCGGCCACGCGCTGAAGAACTCCCTGATCCCCGTGATCACCTACTTCGGTCCCATGCTGGCCTATATCGTCACCGGCTCTCTGGTTGTGGAGCAGATCTTCGCCGTGCCGGGCATCGGCCGCGCGTTCGTCAACAGCATTACCAACCGGGACTACCCCCTGATCATGGGCACCACCATCGTGCTGGCCACCCTGATCGTCGTTATGAACCTGGTCAGCGACATCCTATACAAGGCTGTCGACCCCAGGATCACGCTGGAATAAGGAGGACGCAGGGAAATGCTGAAAAAACCGTTCAGCCTCCATGTGGACATGGATGCTTTTATCCCCGCTACGGAAAAGGAAAAAGAGTATATGGTGCAGATGCGCCCCGCCTCCACCTTCTTCAAGGACGGCGTGAAGCGCCTGCGCAGGAACAAGGTGGCCACGGTCTCCTTCTTCATCGTGCTCATCATCACCCTGACCTCCATCCTCCTGCCCATTTTCTGGCCCTACTCCTACAGCCAACAGCTGGGCGTGCGCCCCGGAAAGCCGGTGGACGCCTCTTACAACAATCTGGCCCCCTTTGAATACGGCGAGACCGAGCAGAAGAAGATCGACGCCGGGGAGAAGGTCTTCCCCCACATCTTCGGCACCGACTCCGCCGGCCGGGACTACTTCATCCGCATTGTCTACGGCACCCGGATCTCCCTGGCCGTGGGCTTCTTCGCCAGCATCATCGTGCTGATCATCGGCATGACGGTGGGCTCCATCGCGGGCTACTGCGGCGGAAAAGTGGACCTGATCATCATGCGTATCGTGGACATCATATACTCCCTGCCCGATATGCTCATGGTCATTCTGTTGTCCTCGGTCATGAAGGTCGTGCTGGGCAAAGCCATTGAGGGCACGGTGCTGGCCAAGATCGGCAGCAATATCATCAGCCTGTTCATCGTGTTCGCCCTGCTGTACTGGGTGTCCATGTCCCGGCTGATCCGCGGCCAGATCCTGTCCCTGCGGGAGCAGGAGTATGTGCTGGCCGCCAAGGCCGCCGGGGCCAAGGGCAGCTGGGTCATCACCAAGCACCTGCTGCCCAACTGCATCAGCGTGGTGGTCATCTCCACCGCCCTTCAGATCCCCAACGCCATTTTTACCGAGAGCTACCTGTCCTTCCTGGGGCTGGGCGTGAACGCACCCATGCCCTCGCTGGGCTCTCTGGCCTCCGACGCCCTGAACGGCATCACCTCCTACCCCTACCGTCTGGTCATCCCGGCCATCGTGATCTCCCTGATCGTGCTGTCGCTGAATCTGTTCGGCGACGGCCTGCGCGATGCCTTTGACCCCAAGCTGAACAGTTAAGGAGGGACGGAACAAATGGCACTTTTGGAAGTTAGAGACCTGCACACCTCCTTTTTTACCGACGCGGGCGAGGTGAAGGCAGTCAACGGCGTGTCCTTTAATCTGGAGCGGGGCAAGGTGCTGGGCATCGTGGGCGAGTCCGGCTCCGGCAAGTCCGTCACCGCCTACTCCATTATGCAGATCCTGGCCCCTACGGGAAAGATCGTGTCCGGCTCCATCAAGCTGGACGGGCAGGAATTGGTCAATTCCGGCGAAAAGGTGATGAAGACCGTCCGGGGCAACCGGGTGTCCATCATCTTCCAGGATCCCATGACCTCCCTGAACCCCACCTACACCATCGGCCGGCAGCTGATGGAGGCCATCCTGCTGCACACCGACCGGAACAAGCAGCAGGCGTGGGACCGCGCGGTGGAGATGCTGCGCCTGGTGAACGTGAACGAGCCGGAAAAGCGCATGAAGCAGTACCCCTTCGAGTTCTCCGGCGGTATGCGCCAGCGGGTGATGATCGCCATGGCTCTGGCCTGCGAGCCCGATATCCTCATCGCGGACGAGCCCACCACCGCCCTTGATGTGACCATTCAGGCCCAGATCCTGGAGCTGATGAAGTCCCTTCAGGAGGAGCTGGGCATGGCCATCATCATGATCACCCACGACCTGGGCGTTGTGGCCCAGATGTGCGACGAGGTGGTGGTGATGTACGCCGGCTCCATCTGCGAGCAGGGCACCGCCGACGAGATCTTCTATAACCCCAAGCATGAGTACACCAAGGGCCTGATGCGTTCCATCCCCACCGCGGCTACGGCGGGCAAGAAGCTGCAGCCCATCACCGGCACGCCCATCGACCTGCTGAATATGCCCAAGGGCTGCCCCTTCGCGCCCCGGTGCGACAACGCCATGAAGATCTGTCTGACCCAGCGGGCCGACCGCATGATCATCAACGATGCCCACTTCGCCTCCTGCTGGATGAACGTGAAGGAGGGCGTGGAGGAGGGCTCCGTGACCCTTCTGACTGACGACGGGAAAGGGGGAGAGGCCAAATGAACGGCAATGACCAGAATCGGCCCCTGATCGAGGTCAAGCACCTGAAGGAATACTTCGACATCAATATGGGCATGTTCCGCACCAAGCCCCTGAAGGCGGTGGACGACGTGTCCTTCTCCATCAACAAGGGGGAGACCCTGGGCCTGGTGGGGGAGTCCGGCTGCGGCAAGACTACCGTGGGCCGCACCATCCTGCACCTGTATAAACCCACCGCCGGCGAGGTGTGGTACGACGGCAAGAAGCTGGCCACCAAGGAGGACATCCAGCAGTTCCGCACCAAGGCCACCATGGTGTTCCAGGACCCCTACTCCTCGCTGAACCCCCGCATGACGGTGGCCGACATCATCGGCGAGCCCCTGGACATCCACAAGATGTACACCAACAAAAAGGAGCGGGAGGAGCGCATCCTGGAGCTGATGGGCTATGTGGGCCTGAACAGCGAGCACGCCTCCCGTTACGCCCATGAGTTCTCCGGCGGCCAGCGCCAGCGCATCGGCATCGCCCGGGCCCTGGCGGTGAACCCCGACTTCATCGTCTGTGACGAGCCCGTCTCCGCCCTGGACGTGTCCATCCAGGCTCAGGTCATCAATATGTTCGACGAGCTGCAGGACAAGCTGGGTCTGACCTATCTGTTCATTGCCCACGACCTGCTGGTGGTGCGGCATATCAGCGACCGCATCGCCGTCATGTATCTGGGCAAGATGGTGGAGCTGGCCGACGCGGAGGAGATTTACGACCGCCCCCTGCACCCCTACTCCAAGTCCCTGCTGTCCGCGGTGCCCGTGCCCGACCCCAAGGTGGCCCGGGCCAACCAGCGCATCGTCCTCACCGGGGACATCCCCAGCCCCCTGAACGCCCCCTCCGGCTGTCCCTTCCGCACCCGGTGCGCCTATGCCACCGAGGAATGCGCCCAGTCTATGCCGGAGTTCAAAGAGGTGTCCAAGGGCCACTTCGTGGCCTGCCACCGTGTGGCCGAGGTCAACTGAAGCCCGTTCATTACGCGCGGTGCGCGTTTTGAAAATAATCAAGAATGAAAGGATGAATCCAATGAAGAAGCTCTTGTCCCTTGCACTGGCGGCCGCTATGGTCTTCACGCTGGCCTCCTGCGGCAAGAAGGAACCCACTCCCTCCGGCTCCTCCTCCACCCCCACCATCGTGACCCCTTCTACCCCCGAGGAGAAGGAGGCCGCCCGGGCTGAGATCCGCAACGCCATCTCCCTGCTGTTCGACCGCAACTACATCGTCGAGAAGATCGGTCAGGCCGGCCAGGTGCCCGCCTCCTCCTTCGTGGCTATGGGCATGACCAACCCCGACGGCACTCAGTTCTATGAGACCGCTGGCCACAACGAGGGCTATGCCGGCTACTACAATGTGGCCGCCGATGCCTATGAGGACAACTTCACCCAGGCCATCGAGACGCTGAGAAAGTACTACGCCTACGATGAGTCCACCGGCAAGTTCACCAATTTCCCCACCCTGACCTATCTGTACAACACCTCCGAGGGCCACAAGGCCATCGGCGAGTACCTGCAGGCCGCTCTGGCTTCCGTGGGTATCGAGATGCAGCTGGAGAACCAGGAGTGGAACACCTTCCTGAACACCCGTAAGGAGGGCAACTTCTCCATCGCCCGCAACGGCTGGCTGGCTGACTACAACGACCCCATCTGCTTCCTGGATATGTGGGTCACTAAGTCCGGCAACAACGACGTTCAGTTCGGCAAGGGCGCCCACAAGGATCTGGCCATCTACAGCCTGGACCTGACCCCCTATGGCTATGACACCAAGGTGGAGAACGGCACCTGGGCCGAGACCTATGACGTGCTGATCTCCGACATCAAGGGCTGCACCGACAACGAGAACCGCTACGCCATGATGCACATCGCCGAGGATATGCTCATGTCCACCGGCTGCATCGTGCCCCTGTACTTCTACACCGACATCTACATGCTGGACGACTCCGTTCAGGGCTACTTCTCCAACCCCCTGGGCTACAAGTACTTCATGTACTCCACCGTGGACGGCAAAGGCGACACCATCTCCGTCTGCCTGGCCTCTGAGCCCGACACCATCGACCCCGCTCTGAACTCCGCCGTGGACGGCGCCACCATGACCGCCCACCTGTTCTCCGGCCTGGCCAAGTGGGAGCAGGATGCCTCCGGCAAGCTAATCCTGGCCCCCGATGCCGCCACCGAGCTGGTGGAGGGCGTCATGAATGACGACGGCACCGTGACCTACACCTACACCCTGCGGGATGGCCTGTCCTGGTCCGACGGCAAGCCCGTCACCGCCGGCGACTTCGAGTTCGCTTGGAAGCGCGCCGCCTCCGCCGAGCTGGGCGCTGACTACGGCTATATGTACGAGGTCGTTCAGGGCTACGGCACCGAGAACAAGGACGACCTGGCTGTGAAGGCTCTGGACGAAAAGACCCTGGAGGTCACCCTGGCCAACACCGTGGCCTACTGGAACGAGCTGCTGGCCTTCCCCGCCTACTTCCCCGTCCGTGAGGACGTGGTCGCCGACGAGGGCTGGGCCACCGATCCCTCCACCTACGTCTGCAACGGCCCCTACACCATCACCGGTTGGGACCACAACAGCGTGATCACCCTGACCAAGAACGAGCACTATGTGGACGCCGACAAGGTCACCATGAACGAGATCAAGTTCTACCTGTCTGACGACGCCAACAACATGCTCACCAACTTCGAGAATGGTTCCTGGCAGCTGATCGACGACGTGCCCACCAATGAGATCGCCAACCTGAAGGTCGAGTATCCCACTGAGTTCGTCGTGGCCGGCCAGATCGGCACCTACTACGTCTGCTGGAACATCAACGAGGAGATCCTGCCCTGACCGGCAGCCGCGTTGAATTGGCAGTCAACAGAAGTAAAAAGCACCCCCGGCGCTCTGCGCCGGGGGTGCTTTTTTGCCCGGGACCGAGCAGATTTTTTTCGCCCTCCGCACTCGGATCTCTCCGGCGTCATAGTCTGGTGTACAGTTTGAAGTACGGAGGGTCCAATATGGCATCTGCTGATATTCGGTATTTTCTGGGGGCCAACTCCCCGGATGGTTTTTATTCCCTTTACGACCAGATGATCGATCCGGCCCAGGCCCGGCGGATCTACATTCTGAAGGGCGGGCCGGGCTGCGGCAAGTCCACGCTCATGCGCCGGGTGGCCGCCCGGGCGGAGGAGCTGGGACAGGAGACGGAGTATATCCACTGCTCCGGCGACCCCGATTCTCTGGACGCGGTGGTGCTGCCGGAGTTGGGCGTGGCCGTGGCCGACGGCACTGCCCCCCACGTGATCGAGCCCCGCTATCCCGGCGTGGTGGAGCAGTATGTGAACCTGGGCACATGCTACCGCAGGGAGGGGCTGGACGATGTGCGCGGGGACATCATCCGCGTGACCGGAGCCTATAAAGCGGGATACGGGAGTGCCTACCGCTGTCTGGCGGCGGCGGGAAAGGTGCAGGAGGAGCTGCGCAGCATGCTGACCACGCCGGAGATGGAGGGGCGGCTGCAGCGCCGGGCGAGGGGCATCCTGTCCCGGGAGGTCCACCGCCGCCGGGACGCTGCCCCCGGAAGGGTGACCAAACGGTTCCTGGGGGCGGTGACCCACCGGGGACGCATAAACTTTTACGGCACGGCGGAGGCACGGTGCAGCCGCATTTATGAGCTTTCCGACCGGTACGGTCTGGCCCACGGCCTGCTGCTGCCCCTGCTGGAGGGGACTGTTCAGGCGGGCTATGATGTGGTGGCCTGCCCCGATCCCATGGCACCGGAGCGGTTGGCCCATCTGATCGTGCCGGAGCTGGGGCTGGGCTTTATCTCCACCGCCCCGGCTCTGCCCTTCAAGGGTAAGCCCTACCGCCGCATCCGGGTGGAGGGGGCGGTGGAGCCCCAGCTGCTGCGGGAGGGCAGGGCGCGGGTGCGCTTTGCCAAAAAGACGGCGGACGCCCTGACGGACGAGGGTATCCTGCATCTGGCCCGCACCAAGGCCCGGCACGACGAGATGGAGGCCCTGTACCGCCCCTATATCGACTTTGACCGGGTGCGGCAGGTGGCCGACGGGATCGTAGTGGAGATCTTCGGCGGCTGACCGCCCCCATGATGCAAAAGCCCGCCCCGGAGGGGCGGGACAGAGGCTGTGGAAAAAGCGGTTTTTCCGGTTTTTCCACAGCCTTAAAAAATACCGTATGAGACGGCCGTTTCGGGACACCCTAAGACAAAAGGGGGGAGCGAAATGGATATTTCCAACGAGGACTACAGCCGCCTTGTGGACAGCATGGCCCAGCCCTCGCCCATCTGGAAGGACCTGCTGTGGGCCTTCTGCGTAGGCGGGGGCATCTGCACAGTGGGGCAGGCCCTGTTGGGGCTGTATCAGAGCTGGGGGCTGGACAAGGACGCGGCGGGCACGGCGGTGTCCGTCACCCTGATCGCCGCTGCGGCCCTGCTCACCGGTCTTGGGTGGTTCGACCAGCTGGCCAGACGGGCGGGGGCGGGCACTCTGGTGCCCATCACCGGCTTTGCCAACGCCATGGTGTCCCCGGCGCTGGAGTTCAAGCAGGAGGATTGACCTATAATAGACATACAGTCGGTTCTATGGAGTGAGTATGCTGATTTAGTCCAAAATCAAAGCTTCCTCCCGACTTATCATTTGCACGCATTCACCTTAAATGGTGGGTGCGTGCTATTTTTGTTTTCAATGCATTTTCATAATACCTCATCAGCCTATTTTAGTCGATGGGGAAATTTTTCTTTTTTGAAGGGTGGTCAAAAGGGGTGCCATTTCTACATTATCGACGCCTTTTTGACTACTGGTGGACATTGTATTAACTAATGTCTACTGAACAAGTGCCCAATTTTTCTTCTGAGCGAGGATCTCCAGAAGATATGCGAGCGTTCTCAAAAGGGCGCGCTGAATCTTGCGGAGATTCAGCACCAGAACGGACATGGCAATCACATGGGCCGCAGTCTCCCGCAGCTTTGCAGTGACCAGCCCCATGCCACATTTACGCTTCGCCAGACTGAATCTGCGCTCCACTTCCACGCGCACGCACTCATCCCGATAGTCCTGAGCCTTGTCTCTGGTTTCACCCTTCTTAGGCCGTCCCAGAGCCGGGCCGGAAAGACGGATCCCGTGCGCCTTGCAATAGCTGAGATTCTCCCGGTTTCGGTAGATTTTGTCCGCCAGGATCCGGCTGGGGTAGACTTCGCTTCGATAACGCCAGCAAAGAACGAATTGTAAGACTCGTTCGCTATCATGACATGCCCATCACGGCCGACAGAAAGCCAATTAAATGGCTTTTGAGCAAGCACGGTGAGGATGCTACCCGGCAACTGATCGAGCTGCACAAGGCAGGTACGCTTGGTCAATCGGCTATCTGCAGGCATCGACTCAACATCTATGAAGATGCATGTGCTGTAATTGACGAACTCCTGCAGGAAGAAAGCTGCTTTTCTCTGAAAAACTTGGCTGTCAATGGACATGATATGATCGCGTTAGGCATCAGAGGCGCCGAGATTGGTCAAACACTCCAAATGTGCCTGGACGCAGTCTTAGATGAACAGGTTCCCAATGAGCATCAATGGCGAAGATGCTCACGACATGGCAGGCCATTCAGGACGCGGCAGACTCCTACACCGGCACGCAGCGCAGCGTGAGCGGACTGGTCGGCGGCGACGGGCTGAAAATGCGGCTTTACGCGCGGCGCGGAGAGAGCATCGGAGGAGAATTTCTGGATGAGGTGATCGTGCAGGCGCTGTCCATGGCAGAGTCGAACGCCTGCATGCGGCGCATGCCGGTGGAGTTCCGCGAGACGGTGCTCGGAGGCCTTGCCGCCACGCCGACCGGCAGAGCGGTCAAAGAACGCATGCCTAAGGGCGCGCAGTAGGACGTAAATATTGCAGAATAGCAGAGCGGCCGCCGCAAGGCGGGCGCTCTTTGCGTCTGTAAGCGCGCTTTTTGCGGGGCGGTTATTGGAAAATGAAAGATGCGCTGCATACATAGGAATTATCTATCGGCGTTTTTTAACAATGTGTTGAAAATGCCTAAAAAAATAAGGTATAATCGCGGACAGACAGGCTATTAGGAGGGAGACTATGAAACCTGACACAGAGAAGGTCTTGAGCATCCTTGCCGCGCATGAGAACAATGCGGCGAATCTTATTGCTATCTTGCAGGATGTGCAGGCGGAGTACAAC
>CAKUHV010000051.1 GCA_934659445.1 uncultured Oscillospiraceae bacterium
AATTGCTCATCCTGTCAAGGGGCATGAGTAGTTGTACACGAAAAAGTTACATCTTTTGAGCAGTTCAAATGGACAGACATTTATGCTGCCGAAGATCATCCGTACCGGCATACACCGGTAACGCCTGTTGCCCCCTCCTGCATCTCGGGAATGAAATGGGGGTGGGTGTCCGTATGGTCCCAAAACGGTTGGCCCCATTTCGGACGGCCCGGAACGGGTGCTTTGTCACGCAGCCACAAAGGCAGCAAAGCTGAGCAGCGAGGAGGGGATATACTTTCCATCTCCGGCCATACTGTACGGGGATGGCCTTTCTGATTTGCCGCGGACGCACCCTGCCAGGCCATGGGTCAAAAGCGCGTGATCTTCGCGGCGGCTATGCTTAACTTACCTTAACTTTACTTATTTCTCGAAATACGCTAATATAATAGTTACATACTCGTTCCCGCCCAAGCAGCAAATGTTCAAGAACTGCGATGCTGCGTAATGTAACCGAGAGGAGGTCTCATGATCAGATTTGAGCATGTCAGCAAAAGCTATGGCAAAACCATCATCCTGAAGGATCTGAATTTCACCATCCCGGATGGACAATTTGTTGTCCTGATCGGTCCATCCGGATGCGGCAAAACCACCACGATGAAACTCATCAATCGCCTTTTAGAGCCTGACAGCGGCACCATTTCCATCGATGGGCAGGACATCCGCCTGCAGGATAAGGTGAAGCTCCGCCGACATATCGGCTATGTGATCCAGCAGATCGGCCTGTTCCCAAACATGACCGTGGCCCAGAATATCTCTGTGGTGCCCAAGCTTCTCAAATACGATAAGCCCCGCTGTGCCGAGACTGTTCAGGAGATGCTGAAGCTGGTCCACATGGAGGACTATGCGGAAAAATATCCCTCTGAGCTCTCCGGCGGGCAGCAGCAGCGTATAGGTGTTCTGCGCGCGCTGGCAGCTTCGCCCCCTATCGTGCTGATGGATGAGCCCTTCGGCGCTCTGGATCCGCAAACGCGGGAGGCTCTTCAGGACGAGGTAAAGAACCTGCAGCAGAGTCTTGGCAAAACCATTGTTTTTGTTACCCACGACATGAATGAGGCGCTGAAGCTGGCGGACATCATCATATTTATGGACGGCGGAGAGATCGTCCAGATGTCCTCTCCGGAGGAGATGCTGGAGAACCCTGCCACCGAGAGAGTCCGGGACTTCTTGGGGAAGCATGCTCCCGGCGCGCAGCCCCCCTCCAAGGTGGAACAGTTCATGCGTACCAATGTGCAGACCGTCCATCGGGATCGGGGCGTGCTGGAGTGCGCTGAGAAAATGGCCCGCCACAGCGTGGACACCCTGCTGGTGGTGGACGAGTGCAGCCGCTATGCCGGCACTGTCTCCATTGGCGATATCCGCGCGTGGGGCAAGGAGCTGAAGACCATCGACCCGATCGTCCGCCAAACGGCGCGGATCGTGCGGGTCGGGGACGACGCAAAGGAGTCCTTTGACTATCTGCTGGAATCTAACGCCTCCTATGTGATCGTCCTCAACGAGGATGATACCGTGGCCGGCATCGTCACCAAGACCAGCGTGGCCCGCGCCGTTGCGGAGACGTTGTGGGGGGATGGAAAATGAGGGCGCTCCTTGATACCTATGGCATCATGCTGGGGCAGGCCATCCTGATCCACACCGGCTATGTCCTGATCTGTGTGACCGCCGGGTTCCTTCTGGGACTGCTGCTTGGTGTTGCTCTCTCCCGAACGCCCCGGATATCCGGTATCGTCCTGCCCATTATCTCGGTTTTCCAGACGATCCCCGGCCTTGTTTTCATCGGCCTGCTGTTCCTCTGGCTGGGCATGGTGCCGATGACCGTTATCATCGCCCTGTCCATCTATGCCATGTTCCCCGTGCTGAAAAACACCTACACCGGCCTTTTGGGGGTGGAGCATCAATATCTGGAGGCCGCCAAGGGCTGCGGCATGTCCCGGCTCCAGTCCCTCCTGCAGGTGGAGCTTCCGCTGGCCATGCCGACCATCATTGCGGGGCTTCGCATGTCTGCTGTCTATACGGTGTCCTGGGCGGTGCTCGCATCGATGATCGGCCTTGGGGGGCTGGGGAATTTCGTCTATCAGGGGACCTCCTCCAATAACAACACGCTGATCCTGCTTGGCGCGATCCCGGCTGCACTGCTGGCCATCACCTTCGGCGCGATCATAGACCTCCTGCAGAAAAAAGTGACGCCGAGGGGGCTGCGAAAGGAGGGGGGAAGATGAGTTGGGAGCTTGTGCTGGAGCACCTCTTCATTGTTCTTGCCGCCAGCCTTCTTTCTGTTTTGGTGGGGGTTCCCCTTGGCATCTGGGCCTATGTCTCCGCGAAGGTCCGCCCGGTGCTCCTGCGGATGGTCGATCTGTTTCAGACCATTCCGTCTTTGGCTCTGCTGGGTATTATCATGGTCTTTCTCGGGGCGGGGAAGATCACCGTGATCATAGGCATCACCCTGTACTCCCTGCTGCCCATCGTCCGCAACACCTGTCTGGGGCTGCAGCAGGTCGATCCCGGCGTGAAGGAGGCCGCCCGGGGCATGGGGATGAGCAAGCCTTACCGCATCCTGATGGTCGAATTCCCCTTGGCCGTTCCAACCGTATTCACAGGTGTCCGCATCGCCGTTGTCAATGCCATCGGCACTGCCGTATTTGCGGCCTTTGTGGGCGGCGGCGGCCTCGGCGGCATCATCAATCGCGGCATCCGCATTCAGGATATGCGCCTGATCCTTACAGGCACCGGGTGCCTGATGGCGATTGCGGTGCTGGCGGATTCTCTTCTGGGCTGGTTCGAGCGGCAGGCCCGCCGCAGCCGGGGCGGCTCCAGAAAAATGTGGGTCCCGGTGGCCGGCCTGCTGGTGTGTTTTCTTCTGCTGCTGCCCTACGGCAGGACCTCCTCCGGCGACCTTTCCCTCTATGATGGGAACTATTCTGAACCGCAGCTCATGCACCGCATGGTCAAGCTGCTGGTGGAGGATCAGACAGATCTTTCGGTCAACATCGGTGACCAGATGTCCCAGGTGAATAACTTCAAGGCCATGATCGGAGATGACCATACCTGCGACCTTATGCTCTCCTACGATGGCACCCTGCTGACCACCTTCTTCCGACAGGATGTGGACTGCGTCCCTGATGGGATGTCGATCTATGAATATGTCGATCAGGTAGCCCGTCGGGAGTACGGCATGACTCTGCTGGATCAGCTGGGCTTCGACAACACTTACGCCATCGCCGTGCCACAGCCGCTGGCGGAGGAATACGGGCTGAGCTGCATCAGCGACCTTATCCCGATCGCGGAGCAGGTGACCTTCGGTGCGGAGCAGGAGTTCTTTACGCTGGAAGGCAGCATGAAGTATGGACCCTTTACAGAGGCGTACGGCCTGCATTTCAAGGCTTCCACGCCTGTGGACGTGGGGCTGAAGTATGCAGCCATTGAAAACGGAAGCTTTGATGTTTCCGTGGTCTATGCAACGGACGGCCTGAACCGCAAGGTGGGGCTGAAGATCCTGGAGGATGACAGGAGCTTCTTCCCCGATTACAACGGCGCATTTTTTGTACGGGAGGATGTGCTGGAGCGGTATCCGGAGCTGAAGGACATTCTGAATCAGCTTTCCGGCAAAATACCCACGGAGCAGATGGCGGAGCTGACCTATCAGGTCGACGTTCTCGGCCGGGACGTGGATGCTGTGGCGAGGGAATTCCTGGTCAGCCTGAACCTGCTGGGGGGAAACGCAGCCTGAACAGAGTTAAAGCAAAAAGCAAGCCGAGGGAACTCCCCTCGGCTTGCTTTTTGCGCTGTACCGGCCGGCTGCCCCCTGGGCCTCCGGGAGGTAGGGTCGGCCTTGGCCGATCCTACCTGAGACTGTCAAAAAAGTAGCAGTACGCAGAGATACGGGAAGGAAGATAGTTACGAAAGAAACCCAGGAAGGGTGTCTTTCGTTTTTAATCATAAGATTTCAGAACTTTGAAAAAGTTTCAAAATCTTCTTCAGCTTGGCGAAAAGGCTTTTTCGACAAGCTGAGGGAGGGTCGGCCAAGGCCGACCCTCCCTTCGGAATGGGGGAGAAAAAAGTGTTTACAGAACTTCCTGGGTGGCGATCACATCGCAGCCGGTGCCGCACACGTCGGGCAGGATCACGTCCCCCACATGGATGGGGGCGGCGGCCTGATGGGAGAAGATCTCGTTGACGCAGTCAAACAGCAGCCGCTTGGGCACGGGAGCGGAGGTTTTTACGCTGAAGGGCTTATCCCGGCCCTCCACCCGCATGAGGGAGGTGAGCACACGCAGGGGTTCTACCGCCTCCTGACGGGCGTATTCCTCGCCGCGGGGGCAGGTGTTGCCGCTGACGGAGCATACCTTGCCGTCCTCCATGACAACAGTCAGGCGGCAGCCCATGGGGCAGTTGATACAAACCAGATGCTTTTCCATACGATCTTACACCTCCACGCGCACAGTGATCTTGTCCTTGGCCCCGCTGAGCAGTGCGCGGGGAACGGAGAAGGAGCACATCTCACCGGGGGTCAGCACCGGCCGGCGAAGCTGCTTGACACAGACGCCGTCCACGTCCACACAGATGCGGCAGGCGGGGAACTTGTCCCGGGGACGGAACATGAAGTCCACATTCTCGGTCCCATCCCGGCGCACCATCTGGGGCACGGCACCGTTCACGCCGAAGCTGCTCTCCACGGGGATGGTCTGACTGGCGGGGACCTGGCCTGCCAGATAGAGGGCGGCATTGAGTCCCGCCTGGGTGCCCTCGGCGCTGACATGATCCACCAGATCGTGGACGTGCAGCACATTGCCGCAGGAGAACACTCCGGGCAGAGAGGTCATCAGGAAGTCATCCACCACGGCACCCTTGGTGGCGGGGGACAGGGCGATCCCGGCGGACTTGCTCAGCTCGTTTTCAGGGATCAGACCGGCGGAGATCAGCAGCGTATCGCAGGGGATCTCAAACTCGGTGCCCGGAATGGGACGGCGGTCCTTGTCCACCTGGGACACCACCACCGACTGAACGCGGCCCCGGCCCTTGATCTGGGTGACAGTGCTGCTGTAGCTGATGGGGATGCCGAAGTCCTCGATGCACTGGGAGATGTTCCGGGCCAGACCGCTGGAGTAGGGCATGATCTCCACCACGCGCTCCACCTTGGCGCCCTCCACAGTGAACTGCCGGGCCATAATCAGGCCGATGTCGCCGGAGCCCAGAATGACAATGCGCTTGCCCGGCAGATAGCCGTCCAGGTTCAGATACCGCTGGGCAGTGCCGGCGGTGATCACTCCGGCGCAGCGGGAGCCGGGAATCATCAGCGCCCCGCGGGAGCGCTCGCGGCAGCCCATGGCCAGAATGATGGCCTTGGCCTGGATGCGGAACAGCCCGTCGGTGGGGTTCATCACGGTGATCACCTTGTCCGGAGTGATGTCCAGGGCAAAGGTCTGGCAGAGACAGGAGATATTCAGGGCGCGGGCCTCGTCGGCGATGCGCTTGGCGAACTCTACGCCGGTGAGATCCTCGTGGTACTTATGGACGCCGAAGCCGTTGTGGATGCACTGGCGGAGGATGCCGCCCAGATAGGGGCTGCGCTCCAGGACCAGAATGTCCTGCACCCCCTGCTTGCGGGCGGCGATCGCCGCAGACAGGCCGGCGGAGCCGCCGCCGATGATGACCAGATCAACAGTTTTCATTCCTTGTCCCCTCCCTCCGGCTGGCAGGCGCGCCCCACCAGAATATTGGAATGGCCGCCGGACTGGGTGATCTCAAGCGGCGTTTTGCCCAACTCCTCGCACAGGATCTGGAGCACGCGGGGGCTGCAGAAGCCCCCCTGGCACCGTCCCATGCCGGCGCGGGTGCGCATCTTCACGGCGCCGATGCTCCGCGCTCCCACAGGGCGGCGGATCGCGTCCCGGATCTCGGCCTCGGTCACCTGCTCGCAGCGGCAGACGATCTTGGCATAGTCGGGGTCGGCGGCGATGGCGGTCTGACGCTCCTCCATGGTCATGGTGCGGAAGGGAGCCTTGATCTCGCGGCCCGGGAGGTAGTCAGGCTTCAGGGGGGTATGCTCCCGATCCACCAGGATCTTCACCATGTCCTGAGCGATGGCGGGGGCGGCGGTGACGCCGGGGGACTCGATGCCCGCCAGATTGATAAAGCCGGGGGCGTCCTCGGGCTCACCCAGAATGAAGTCGTCCCGGTCGGGATGGGCGCGGCTGCCGCCATAGGCGGTGATGACAGCGTCCCGGGGGAACTTGGGCACGTGCTTGCTGATGGGGAGATACTTCCAGTTGGCCTCAAAGTAGCTGACGATCTTGTCCAGACCGGCCTGGGTGTTGTCGGAGAAGTCGGGATCGGTCACATCGTCGGCGTTGCAGCCCAGAATGATGGTGCCGTCCACCGAGGGCATCAGGCCCATGCCCTTGGTGTGGCCGCCGGTGGGCAGAGGTTCGGGGGTCTGGCAGATGGTGGTCTTGGTGTACTTGGCCAGATCGCGGTCTACGATCAGGTGCTGCCCCTCCCGGGGAATGATGTGGAACACATCCTTGGAAACCATGTTGTTCATGCGGTCGGCGCAGGTGCCGGCACAGTTGAAAATGTACTTTGTCTCATAGGTATGGCCGCCGGCAGTGACCTTCCAGCCGCCGTCCATCCGCTCAATGGTCTCCACCTTGGTGGACAGCTTGAACTCCACGCCGTTGCGGGCGGCGTTCTCGGCCAGGGCAATAGCCAGGTTGTAGGGGCAGACCATGCCGCTGTCAGGGATCCAAAGACCGCCGATGACGCCCTCGCCCATGTCAGGCTCGATCTCCAGCAGGGCTGCACGGTCACAGACCTTGGTCCGCACACCGTTGGCATTTCCGTTTTCGTGGAGATGGCGGACCTCGGCCATCTGGGCCTCGTTGGTGGCAAAGACGATCATGCCGTTCTTGGTGTAGGGCACCTGAAGCTCGGCGCACAGCTCGGGGTACATCCGGCTGCCGCGCACGTTGTAGATAGCCTTGTAGCTGCCCGGATCCGGGTCGTAGCCGGCGTGGACGGTGGCAGAATTGCCCCGTGTCGTCCCGACGCTGACATCACTGCCCTTTTCCAGCACCAGAGTCTTCAGCTGATAGCGGGACAGCTCCCGCGCTGTGGAACAGCCGCTGATCCCGGCACCGATGACGATTGCGTCCCACATAAGCAAACCTCCTGTTCACATCTGAAATGTAAGTCTCTTTGACTGCCGCGCAAAACGGCGGAACGGGCCGGGCCCGCCGCCCCCACAGCTCCACCCCTCTGCCCCTTTCGGCGTGGAGCCGATGGCGGGGCGGAGGAAGGGGAGAGAAGTGGTATTCACGGTGCAAAGTATACGGCGATTTGCAGAAAGTGTCAAACCGTCTTGCAACCTCCGGGGAGAGGCGGCGGGATAAACGAGACGAAAATGGGTTTTTAGCTTCAAAACCGGCGATTTGAAAGCGCAGAATATGGAAAATAAAGTAAATTCAAAGCCCGCAGGAGCCGACTTTTTTGGACATTTCAAAAAAAATACGCCGGATGTAAAAAAGAAGGGAGTTTTAAGCCGTGTAATTGTCTATTATTACAACTGATGCGTCGGAAAAACCGAAAAGGAAAACGAAACGACGAAAAACAAGGAAAAGAGAGCGAATTGAGCGATTGACCGCCCCGCGGAATTATGCGACAATAAGCCTGCAAAACCGCTCTGCAGCAAATGCAAAACCAGTGTGCCGCGGAAGCCGGATATTCCGGCTGTGCAGGTCTAATAGGCGGGATCGGCCCGCGGAGCAAAATGCTGACGGCGGAAGTCCCCTGTGTGGAAAATTCAGAGTGGAAAATTCAGGAGGTGCGTTTTTCCATGGCAGTAATCAGTCAAGTTATCGTGTACATCATGGTCGTCTTTATGGCGATCGCGGCCCTTGACCGTATGTTCGGCAACCGTTTCGGTCTGGGAGAGCAATTTGAGGAGGGCTTCAATGCTCTGGGCGGTCTGGCTCTGGGCATGGCCGGTATCATGGTCACCGCCAATCTCATCGGCCAGGTGCTGACTCCCTCTGTGGGCGCCCTGTTCAAGATGGTCGGCGCCGATCCCTGCATGGCGGGTTCTCTGATCCTGTCCATTGACACCGGCGGTTACGCTCTGGCCCACGCCATCCAGCCCAACGACCCTGATATCGCCAACTATTCCGCCATCATCCTGGCCTCTATGATGGGTCCCACCATCGCCTTCAGCATCCCCATCTGCCTGGGCATCATCCAGCCCAAGGATAAGAAGTTCCTGGCTCTGGGTGCTCTGTCCGGCATCGTGTGCATCCCCTTCGCCTGCATCGTGGGCGGTCTGGTAGCCGGCTTCAACCCCGGCATGGTCATCATCAACATCATCCCCGTGGCCATCTTTGCTCTGCTGATCGCTCTGGGCCTGAAGCTGATCCCCAACGGCATGATCAAGGGCTTCGATGTATTCTCCAAGCTGATGGTGGCCTACCTCAGCTTCTTCCTGGCTCTGGCCGTCATTCAGGAACTGACCCCCATCCATGTGATCGATCTGCTGCCCCTGAGCGATGTGTGGACCACCTGCGGCTCCATCGCCATGATGCTGGCCGGCGCCTATCCCCTGGTGAAGGTGCTGACCAAGGTGCTGAGCAAGCCTCTGGGCAAGATGGGCGGCCTGATCGGCGTGAACGACGTGTCCATCGCCGGCCTGATCGCCTGCTGCGCCAACTGCATCCCCGCATATAACCTGATGAAGGACATGGACAACAAGGGCAAGGTCATCAATGTGGCCTTCTCCGCCTGCGCTGCCTTTGCTCTGGGCGACCACCTGGGCTTCTGTGCCGGTGTGGAGCCCGATCTGATCGCCCCCATGGTCATCGCCAAGCTGTTTGGCGGCATCCTGGCCATTGGTGCGGCCTGCGTGGTCTGCAAGATGAACGCGTCCCAGCTGGCGGACGATCCCGAGCCCGCCAAGTAAGAATCTGTAATCCAAAGGCCGGCCGGGCCTCGGTCCGGCCGGCCTCCCCCCGGGAAGAAGGGAGTTCTGTATGAAAGCATCGCCCCGTCCGTCCAAACGGCTGTACCTGCTGCTGTTGCTGCTGGTGGTCGCCGTGGCCATAGGCATCTACACCCTCACCGGCGGAAGATCTCTGCTGGGGCGGGTGGAGAAGAGACCTGCGGACAAGGAAGAAAACCTGGTCTACGGACTGGGGTATACCGCCTCGTCCGACTGTGTGCTGGAGCGGGACGGCATCATCCTGGTCAACCGGGGCGGACAGGTGCTGGCAAGGCAGCTCTCCACCGGCATCCAGCTTGAGGCTGGCAGTATTGCGCAGCGCAGTCAGCTGCCCATCCTGCGCATGGCCGAGCATGTGGGCTACCTCTACCTCTATGACGGGGCCGCGGTCTACCGCCTGAATATTGGCGGGGATGGCAAGGTGCATACGGCAGTCAAGGAGTGTCTCAAGTTTGAACCCATGGGGGATTATATCTACTCCCTTCAGGAATACCGGGGCCAGCGCTGGCTGTTCCGCAGCAGCCTGATCGGCTCAAACGAAAAGCGGCTGTTTGACTGCGGCACCCAGGACTTCTGGGCCCACGGCGGGGATCTGCTCACGCTGGACAGCCAGGGGCACTACCGCTGGTATAATGTGGTGACCCAAAACTCTCTGGAGCATATCCTGCCCGATGGGCTGTCCCACCTGACGCTGAGCAGCGGCGGCATTCTGTACCTTCTGGAGGGCGGTCTGCACTGCCGCCCCCTTATGGGGCAGACGGACACCCGAATTGCGGACGGAGTCCTGTCCTTCGCGGCGGGACCGGAACATATCGCCATGCTGAAGGAGGACGGCCGGATCTGGCTATGCCGCGCCGACGGAAGCGAGATGAGCTGCCTGTCCGGCCGGGAATTTCCCGATGGGACGCGGCTGGATGTCTCAGCCGGCTGGGTGTTTGCCACCCTGCCCGGGGGAGAGGTCTGGTCTGCCTCCACAGAGGGAGGGGACTGGAGCCTGGCCTTTGACCCGGCCGCGTAAAGGCCGGAAGCGACAAAACAAAACGCCCGTCTCCCGACCAGCCTCCCGCCCCGCGGGAGGAACGAAGGGAGATCGGGATAAATAAAAAATGGAGGTTTGTTATGAGTAAGCTGTTAGCGGGCATTGATCTGGGCACTACCGCCCTGAAGATCGCCGTGTTTGACACCACCGGCAAGATGCTGGGCAACGCCACCCTGGAGTATCAGCTCTATACCCCCAAGCCCTACTTTGTAGAGTCTGACCCCGCCATCTACATGGACGCCATTGAGAAGGGCTTTGCCAAGCTGGCGGAGCAGGGTGTGAATCTGATGGACCTGGAGGCCATCAGCTTCTCCCTTCAGAGCGAGACCATGTTCTTTGTAGATGAGTACGGCAAGCCCCTGCGCAACTCCATCAGCTGGATGGACAACCGCGCGGTGGAGCAGGCGGAGTACCTCACCGCCAAGTACGGCGATGAGCTGTGCTATGAGCACACCGGCCAGATCAGCTTTGCTGCCAACTGGCCCGTGGCCAAGGCCCTGTGGGTCAAGCAGAACGAGCCGGAGGTCTTTGCCAAGACCCGCAAGATCCTGCTGATCGAGGACTTCATCATCTTCCAGCTCACCGGCCGGTATGTGTCTGACTGCGCTATGCTGTGCTCCACCCTGTACTGGGATATCACCACCAAGAAGTACTGGAAGCCCATGCTGGAGGAACTGGGCATGACGGAGGAGAACTTCCCCGAGATCATGGAGCCCGGCGAGGTCGTGGGCAGCGTGCTGCCCGACATCGCCAGGAAGCTGGGCATTAACCCCCACGCCAAGGTCTGCACCGGAGCCATGGACAACGCCATCGGCGCTGTGGGCGTGGGCGCCTGCCACCCCGGCATGTTCTCTGAGAGCATCGGCTCCACTCTGGCCGTGTGCGTGCCCACCGACGGCATCGTGTACGACCCCAACCGCCAGATGCCGGTCCATTACTATCCTATCAAGGACACCTACATGATGCACACCTTCACCTCTGGCGGCATCTGCCTGCGGTGGTTCCGGGACAACTTCTGCAAATATGAGATGACGACCGCCGAAATGATCGACGAGGATGCCTATGATCTGATGACCAAGCAGGCGGCCCTGACGCCTCCGGGCGCCGACGGACTGGTGTTCCTGCCCCACCTGAGCGGCTCTCTGGCTCCCGATGTCAACCCCAATGCCACCGGTGTGTTCATGGGGATTACTCTGGTCCACAACAAGGGCCACTTTATCCGTGCGGTCATGGAGTCTCTGGGCTATCTGGTGCGCCGGAATATGGAGGCCCTGTCCGACATGGGCATCGAAGTGGACGAGGTCCGCGCCTTCGGCGGCGGCTCCAAGAGCCCTGCATGGAACCAGATCAAGGCAGACGTCCTGCAGAAGACCATCTGCGTGACCAACTCCAAGGAGGCTGCCTGTCTGGGCGCCGCCATCCTGGCCGGACACGCCGTGGGCATCTTCGACAGTATCGAGAAGGCATGCGACAGCATGATCGAGATCGTGGCCCGGTATGAGCCCAACCCCGCCAACAAGGAGGTCTACGACAAGGGCTACGAGGTCTACAAGAGGATGCAGACCGACTGCGCCGGCCTGTTCGACATGATCAGCAAGCGCTGAGAATATTTCGGGCGAATTCGGGCCCGGGATAACGAAATAGAAAAGCTCGGCCGCCGGGAGTTTTCTCCCGGCGGCCGAGCTGAGACTGTCAAAAAAGTAGCAGTACGTAGAGATACGGGAAGGAAGATAGTTACGAAAGAAACCCAGGAAGGGTG
>CAKUHV010000052.1 GCA_934659445.1 uncultured Oscillospiraceae bacterium
GGACGGCAAAAACGTCTATGTATACCTCTTTGCGGAGGATGGAGAGCTGAATTTGCCGCCCATAGGGCAGCTTATGAGTCCGTTAGGAGAGGATAGCGAATGAGATCCTCATGCACTTCCGGGCGCAGAAGAAGCTGCAGGGGGAGGTGTCTCTGGCGGACACGCTGGAGGCGGCGGGGGAGGACGGCGGCCTGTCCCTGATAGATGTGATCGCCGTGGACGACGACATGCTGGAGCAGCTGGACACAAGGGAGTCCTGCGTCCGGGTGCGGAGGTATGTGAACGAATGTCTGGACGACCGGGAACGAATGGTGATCGTGCAGCGCTACGGGCTGGACGGCCGGGAGCCCCGCACCCAGAAGGAGATCGCCGCCCGCTGCGGGATCAGCAGGAGCTATGTCTCCCGCATCGAAAAGCGGGCGCTGGAAAAGCTGCGGCAGGCGTGCGAAGAGCCCGCTCCGGTCAGGGAAAACGGGATGCGGGGCAGATAGGTCGTAGGGCCTGTCCGCAGTCCTGCCCAGAGCGATGGAGACTGTCCGGCCCCGCCTGTACAGGCGGGGCCGGACAGTCTGCGGAAGGAAAAATCTGCTCCGGGCCTGAAAAAAGGGCGCGGCAGCGCCGAGTAAAGAATGAGTGCACGAAATGAGCGGACCGTGCGGCGGCGCTGGAGCATTCCCCAGGCAATGGTAAAAACTTGTTGAAAAATGCGGCGCCTGTGATATAATTTTCAGCACAATGGGCCTCTGGCGGCCATCGGAAGGAACGGGCAGAGGAGATGACGCGTTTGGACAGAGTGTTGACGATCTTAGAGGTCTCGCGCAAGCAGGACTACATTTTCGCCAGAAAGCGGATGAGAGAAAACGCAAGACGTTCCGAGGAGATCGCGTATGCGACCAGCAGCGCGTTCTTCCGTGAGTGTGCCGGGGAACTGTATGACGAGGAGCGGAATATGGTGTACGCCGGCGGCGGCCATACGGTGCTCCAGTTTGACGGCAGGGAGCAGGCGGTGGCCTTTACCCGCGCGGTGACCGAGACGGCGCTGCGCCGCTTTGACGGCATGGAGATCTTTGCCCGCACCCTGCCCTATGACGAGAGCAGGACGCCGGGGGAAAACCTGACGGCGCTGTCCGCCGCGCTGGAACGCAAGAAGGCCCTTAGGCAAAACTCCTTCCGGCGGACGAGCTTCGGCGTTGAGGCATTGGACGGTGCCAGGGATCACCAGACGCGCCCTGCGGAAGGGACGGAGCGGAGGGATATACCCGGCAGCCTTCCCAAAGCGCCGGCAGGGTGGAACTATCTGACGCAGCTTGAAATGGCGGGGGACGGCTTCATCGCGGTGGTCCACATCGACGGAAATGCCATGGGCGGCAGAGTAAACCGGCTGTATGAGCGCTGTGACCGGGACTGGGAGGACTGCGCGGCCAGCCTGCGTCGGTTCAGCGAGGGGATACAAGAGGACTTCGAGACGGCCTTTCGCCGCATGGTGCAGCTCCTGATGGCCTCCGATCCGGCCCCAAGGCCGCCGGCGCTGCCCATCCGGCCGATCATCCTGGCCGGCGATGACGTGTGCTTTGTAACGGACGGAAGGATCGGGCTGGAGTGTGCAAGGGTGTTTCTGGAGCAGCTGGCCGCGCTGACCAACCGGGAAGACGGAAGACCCTATGCGGCCTGTGCAGGCGTGGCACTGGTACACAGGAAGTACCCCTTCCACCGGGCCTATGACCTGGCGGAGGAGCTCTGCGGCAGCGCCAAGAAATTTGGCGCCTCTCTGGACCGGGAGGGGCGGGTGTCCGCCATGGACTGGCACGTGGAGTTCGGACAGCTCAAGGGGGGACTTGCGGCCATCCGCGGGGATTATGAGGCAGAGGACGGCTGCCGGCTGGAACTGAGACCGGTGACGGCGGTCGTTCCGCCCGAGGCTGAAAGCGCTCCGGCGGAGCAGAGGACATACGACTTTTTCCGGAAGATGTGCGCCGCAATGCACAGCGAGAGCGGACAGGCTGTCCGCAAAAAAATGAAGGAGCTGCGCGCAGTGCTCAAGCAGGGTGAGACGGAGAGCAGGTTTTTTCTTCGGGGACGGAGGGACCTGCAGCTGCTGTATCAGGAAAGCGCGGCGCCGTGGGGAGAGGCCTTCGCGGACATAGAGGGCGAAAAGCGATGCCTGTTTTTCGACGCCATCGAGCTGTATGAGCACTGCGGCTTTCTGGAGGTGACGGAATGAGCGGGAGGATCACCCTTCCTGTGCGCATGGAACTGCTGTCCGACGCCATTTTCGGCACCGGATGCAGCGTTCCCGGAGGCGAAGACATCGCCGTCTGCCGGGACGACGAGGGCCGCCCCTATCTGAAGGGCAGCACGCTGAAGGGCCTTTTTCGGGAGAGCCTGGAAAACTGGATCGCGTGGACGGGCGGGACGCAGGAAACGGTCGACGAGCTGCTCGGCGCGCCCGGATGGGACGGACTTGCGGACCGGCGCCGTATTCACCTGTCGGAGCTCCGGCTGTGCGAGCCCCCCGCGGCGGTGGAGGAGTGCTACGGGACGAGGACGTTCATCTCGCTGAACGAAAGGGGAACGGCGGAGAACGGAACGCTGCGCATGGCCAGCTGCATCTGCAGAGGGATGACCTTTGCGGGAGAAGTGGACTGCGCCCGGGCGGACGAGGAGCTGGTGAGAAGTGCCATGTCCGCCATCAAATGGGCGGGGACCATGCGGGGAAAGGGCTTTGGGCGGGTGCGCGTCACAGTGGGGCCTGCCGTGCGGGAGGACGTCCCCGTGGGGAGAGTGGGGGAAGCCCGCTGCATCCGCTATTGTCTGCGGACGGACTCCCCGGTCCTGATCACGGACCCGGCCCGCAGCAAAGACGACAGTCAGGAGACAAGACAGTACATTCCCGGCTCCGCCATCCGGGGGATGGTCATCAGCCGTCTGGCGCAGGACCGCCCTGAGTGGTTTGCCCGGCATAAAACGGAGCTGCTCGCCCCGGACACCCGCTTTTTGGATGCGCTGCCCATAAGCGGCGAGAGGGCGGCTCTGCCCGCCATCAGCGGCTTTTATGAGAATAGGGAGCAGACCGTGTTCGCAACGGTGCTGAAGGACGGCACCCTTGCGCCGGGACTGAAGCGGGCAAGGCTGGGGAGCTTCTGCGTCATCGAGGGGGAGCAGCTGCTGTCCTGGAGCGCGCGGACGCAGGGCGTTATCCGCATCCGCAAGGGACGGAACGGCGGGAAAAAGGAGATGTTCCAGACCCGCTGCCTCAGCGCGGGGCAGACCTTTGAGGGCTATATCGAATTGGACCGCCCGGAGCTGGCGCAGGCGCTGGCGGACACCTTTTCAAAAACGGTGTGGCTGGGCGCGGACCGGTATGGGGGCTTTGGAAAATGCTCCGTGCTCGATTGCCGGGCGGCGCAGGCCCCGGCGTGGCGCGGGGAATACGGCTATCGCGGACAGGAGGAACTGGGGCCGGAGCTCTATCTGTTGGCCGTATCTCCGTTCACCATGCTGGATGCCGCGGGGGAGCCCTGCGGGCTGTCCACAGAGCGGCTGGCGGAAAAGCTGGGCGTTGGCCGTGTGGAGATTGCCGTATGCAGCACGTCCGTATCGGAATACGGCGCATACAACCGCATATGGGGCAGCAGGGAAGCGGCGGTGCGCATGTATGACCGGGGAAGCATTTTCAAGCTGCGCTGCGACCGCACTCCGGCGTTGGAACGGGTGCGGGCGCTGGAGCGGGATGGGCTGGGCATCCGCCGGGCGGAGGGCTTCGGCCAGATCCTTTTCCTCTGCAAGGCGCTTTACGAGGGTATCTCCGGCAGAGCCGCCCCAGAGGAGACCTGCGGAGAGGGCTCTGTAAACAGGGCCGCCGCCGTGCGCCGCGCCCGCTGCCGCTGGATCATGGAGACGGCGGAGCGGATGAGGGCGTGCAGAATATCTGCCAGCCAGCTGGGGACCATTCAGGAGCTGTGCGAAAGTGCCATCCGGCGCGGCGGACAGCTGGAGGAGCTGGAGGAATTCCTGGAAAAAAACCTGCGGGGGCGGGGAGCGAAGCACGGCAGCCGATTCCGGGAGATCGACCGGCTGGTGCGGGAGGTGCTTGCGGTCCCGGAGGGGAAGCTGATCGGGCCCTGCGGCGACAGGGGCATGGAGGAGCTGATAGAGGCATCCTGCGGCGGCGGCATGACGGAGCGGCTGAGGCTGCTGTGCCGGCTGTTCGATTTCAGTCGGAGAGAGGATGAGTGATATGGCGGCGGTATACACCACGGCGGTGCGGTATCAGGCGGACGCAGTGTGCGAAACGCCCCTTCGCACCGGCGGGGCGGACGGCAGTGTGAAAAACGTGCTGCGGGACAGCCGCGGCAATGCCTTTGTGCAGGGCAGCTCTCTGGCCGGTGCGCTGCGCAGCTGGCTTGAAAAGGCGGAGGGAGAGGAGCTGGCCGAGAGGCTGTTCGGCAGCACGGCCCGCGAGGGGCACCTGATGGTGTCCGACGCTGTGCTGCGGGCCGATTCCCGGCAGACAGTCCGCCCGCGCCTGCGGCTGGACGAAAGGCGGGGGACGGCGGACAACCGGTTCAGCATGGCCCACATGGAGTCCGGATCGCGGCTCAGCTTTACCCTTACGTGGCTGGGAAACAGCCGGGATACCGCCGAGCTTGCCGCGGTAGAGCGGATGCTGGGCGCCCTGAACAGGGGAGAGCTCCGGCTGGGCGCCCAGAAGAGCATCGGCTTTGGCCGGCTGAGCCTTTGTGTGCGAAAACGCAGATACGAGCTGACCAAAGCGGAGGACCGGGCCGCCTGGCTTGCGGACAGCGACGACGGGGAGGAACTGGCGCTTCCCGGGGACGCGATGACCGGGCAGGTCACCTTTGCCGTGGAGGGATACGCCGATCCTGTCCTGATCAAGGCGTCAGCCAGAGTGTATAAGGGCGGACAGGGCTGCTATGTGAATCTTGAGGAGGGGGGCGGACCGATCCTGCCCGGTTCGTCCGTGAAGGGCGCGCTCCGGGCCCAGTGTATGCGCATCGTCCGCAGCGCCGGGGTCGAAGCCCCCCTGATGGAGGAGCTGTTTGGCCGCAAGGCCCGGCGGGGCGACGCCGGACAGGCCGGCATGGTCCGCGTGGATGACGTCTGTGTGGAGCAGCCGCAGAAGCAGGTGGTCAGCCGGATACGCATCGACCGGTTCACTGGCGGCGTGATCCGGAAGGGCCTGTTTACCGAGGAACCCCTGAGCGGTAAGGTCTGCCTGAATATCTCCGTGCAGAGGGAGAGAAAGGCGGAGTGTGCGCTGCTGCTGTACGCCCTGCGCGACCTTGGTCTGGGCCTGTACGGGCTGGGCAGCGGCGGCTCGGTGGGGCGCGGGTACATAAAGGTGGAGCGTATCCTGATCGGAGTTCCGGGGGAAAAGCGGGCGGAGGTCCTTTTTGAAGGGGGCGCCATAACGGCCCGGGACCCGGACGGGTTGCTGGACGAGTGGCAGAGCGCGTGGAAGGAGTGCTTGAAGTGGAACTGATGGAGCTGGAGGCGGGGCAGGCGCTGGAACGGGGCCTGCGGCTGCCATACGCGCTGATCCGCTGCCAGAGCCGGATGACATTGGGGCGCACGCCGCAGAGCGTCGACCTGACGCAGGTGCTGGAGGCACGGTTTTTTGATGCGGACAACGAGATCCGTCTGTTCCGCAGGGACGGCGAGCTGCGGGCGGCGCAGCTGCGTGGGGAGAGCGGGGACCTGTGTATAAAGGAGCGCCTCCCGGTAGAAAACCCGCAGCTGGGGTCGGAGATCGCCGTATGCCGGCACCTGGACGCGGACGAGGACGGCCAGACCTATATAAAGACGACCAGACTGTGCGGCTGGTCGGGGAGGTAAGCATGGCGGAGGATACAGCCAGACATGACGCGGCCCGTGCGCCATACAATTTTATCCCCTTTTCGGACAAGGTCCTGCTGCCGTATGACAGCCCCGAGCAGCTCCCGCCCCATGACAGGATGGCCCCCGGGCTGAAAATGGGGGAGATCCATGTGACCATGACGGCGGATACGCCGGTATTTGTGGGGGACGGGGGAAGACCGCCCCGCTTTTTCCGGGGGAGCGGAGGCAGATATACGCTGCCCGGCTCCACCATCCGGGGCATGGTCCGGGAGAATATGCAGATCCTCGGCTTTGGGCTGATGCGTCCGGACGAGGATATGAAGGACGTGCAGATCTATTTCAGAGATATGGCCTCCTGCGCCGGAGACAGCGACGACCCGCTGAAAAATTATTATCGGGCGGCGCTGGGTATCCGGATGGTGCCGGCGCAAGACGGAGGGCTGAAGGCGGTGCCCGTCGCGGTAAAGGCCGGCTATGTGAGACGGGAAAACGGAAGGTACAGACTGTACCCCTCGAAGCCCCCTCTGACGGTCCGGCGGGATCATCCCGATGTGGAAACGCTCAGAGCGGAGGCCAGACAGGCGGGGGGCGGCATCCCAAGGGACAACGCCTGGACGGAGCAGGTCTTCTACCGGGCGGAGAACGGGAGGGTGACGAGAATATGCGGCGCGTATGAGGAGGGGACCCGGCGGGGCACCCTGATGTGTACGGGCCGGTGGGTGGGAAAAACGGCAAACCCACTGTACCTGTTTCCGCCCGCGGACCGGGACCCGCTGTCCCTGAAGGAGGAGGACGTGCTGTCTTATCTGGAGGATCTGGAAAAGCGCAGCGCTGCTCTGGGCCGGAACAGGAGCTTCTGGGAGCTGCCCCGGGAGGGGCGGGAAAAGCCCGTGTTCTATGTGGAATACGAGGGGCATATCTACCTTGGTATGTCCCGCTTTCCGCGCATCGGCTACCGCTACCCCCTCTCCCGTGGACTGCCGGAGAGCCACCGGAACGCCGGAGACAAGGTGGACCTTCCCTATGCGATCCTGGGCTTTGCCCACAGGGACGGGGCCTATCGCTCCAGAGTGAGCTTCGGGGACTTTGCCGCAGAGGGGGACGGACTGCGGACGCAGGAGGCGTCCGTGGTCCTTATGGGGCCAAAGCCCAGCTATTACCCCGGCTATGTGGAGGGCGGAAAGCACTACAACAGCGAGAGCTTCCGCCTGCGGGGGTACAAGCAGTACTGGCTGAAGGAGGCGGAGCCGGCCGGGACCGGGGCCCCAAGGGCTGTGAGCATCCGTCCCCTGCCCCGGGGGACGAGGTTCGGCGGTGTGATTCGGTATAAAAATCTGACCGGGGAGGAGCTGGGGCTCCTTTTGTGGTGCCTGCGGCTGGAGGATGGGTGCTTTCAAAGTGTGGGCATGGCAAAGCCCTACGGATACGGACGGATGCGGCTGACTATCCAGAGCGTCCGGGAATTTGAGCCCGATACCCTCTATCGCGGGGGCTCCTTTCAGGCGCCGCCGTGGCGGGACGGCACGGAAAAGGTCGGGGAATACATCGACAGATACCGCGCCTATGCCCGGCGGCAGCTTGACGAGCCCGGCCCGCTGGAGGAGAACGATGTGCTGCGGGACTTCTTTTATATGCGCAGCACCATCCGGGAAAAGGACGAGACCCGGTATATGGAGCTGAAGGACTATTCCAGAAGGAAAACACTGCCGTCCGTGCGGAACGAGCGGAAAGGAAAATAACTGCGGCGGGAGACTGTGGCCCCGCTGCGAAAGGAGAGACTATGGCCCGCAGGATCATTTTATTCCTCAGCGACTATAAAGAGGACGCCCGGGAGAAAAGCTACCGCTGTCCCGTGGGAGAGAATGTCGCCGGGGTGCAGACCAACGAGGCCCCGGTGAAGTATCTGCTCCGGCAGTATGACAACGTAAAGGAGATCATCTGCATCGTAACGCCAAGGGCGAGGGCCACGGCGTGGGAGCTGTTCCGGGACAGGATCGCCGGGGAATACCCGGGCATCGAGCTGACGGAGATCCCCTATGAGGAGGGACAGGACTTTGCTGGGGCGCCGCTGGCCGGGATCATGGAGCGGGTCCGGGCCGGGGACGAGGTGCTGCTGGAGACCACCGGCGGGTTCCGCAACGCGGTGATGGACCTGCTGCTGCTCAGCCGTGTGCTGTCCTACACCGGGGTGAAGACCATAGGCGCGGTGTACAGCAGCCTTCAGAAGGCGGAGGTGGAGGACCTGTCCCGCCTGATTGGGTCCTTCGAGCTGGTGGCCGGAATGCAGGAGCTGACCTCCTTCGGCAGCGCAAAGACGCTGCGCGCCTATTACGGCCAGACGGAGGACGCCAGGATCTGCGGCCTGCTGACCGCCATGGAGGACCTGTATGAGACCATCTCCCTGTGCAGAACCAAGCAGATCGACGGATGTATGCGCGCGTTCAACCAGGCCCTGACGGCGGCGGAGCGCTGCTCAGACCCGATGATGCGCCAGCTGCTGCCCGCCTTCCGGGCGAAGTTCGGCCAGGAACTGACCACCCTGAGCCTGATCGAGTGGTGCGTACACAGCGGGATGCTGCAGCAGGCGGTGACCATCTATACGGAGCGCATCCCCGCCTATATCATCCAATGCGGATACCTGCTCCGGGTCACGGAGTTTGCGTGGGCGCCGAAGGTGCAGGAATATGAGGATGCCGCGGCGGCGCAGTTTGTGCGGGGCTTCCTCACACTGTCCAAAAAATACCGGCCCAGGGGGATGACCGAGCCGCCCCGGGCCCCCAGCGACAGCTCACCCATGGTCTACGTGGATACCATCAGGCATCTGGAGGGGATGCACCGGCTGGGCCAGTGGAACCGCTACGGCAACTTCTTCGGCTATCAGCTGCTGTGCCCCGTTTCGCAGATGCAGCAGGTCTGCCGGGATTATCTGTATGTAAAAACGGTGCGGAACATGATGAACCACGCCAACGACGCCGCCACCCAGGACCAGAAGGAGCTGTCGGAGTATCTGGTGGGCTGCGGCTATGTGCCGCTGGAGAGCGTGTCGGCCGGGGACCTGAGACAGGTCATCCTGCGGGGCGTGCAGGATCTGAAGCCGAGAGAGGGAAAGGAGCAAGTCCATTGAAGAAGTTTATCACCGTGATCCCCCTTCAGGTGCAGGGGCAGCTGCGCCGGTATCACTACCAGGCCGTTGACAACAGCAGACTGCAGATGGACGGGCCCACCAGCTTTCCCATTCTGACGGCGGTGAACGGCTATGTGCAGCCGGGGGAGGAATTCCGCCTGCTGGCCATCGCCGCGGACAGCGAGGACGGCCGGCGCAACTGCGCGGTGCTGCAAGGCGAGCTGGAGGAGCTGTGCCGGACGAAGGGGTGCCCCTGCCCCCGGATCGAGACGATCTCCGCGCCGGAGGACGAGCGGGCGGCATCCCATATCGCCGCGTTTCAAAGGCTGATCGCCTGTGCGGACGACGAGGACGAGCTTTTTGTCTGCGTCACCTACGGGACGAAGCTCCTTTCCCAGACGGTTCTTATGGCGGTGCAGTACGCCTATCAGGCGAAGAAAAACACCTCCATCTCCTGCGTGGTATACGGCCAGATCGACCGCAGCGGGGGGCGGGAGCCGCAGCTGTGGACGGCGCGGATCTACGACGAGACGGCCCTGCTCCAGCTGGGGGAGATCGTGCGCGTTCTGGTGCAGCGGGGAACGGCGGATCCCAGAGCGGCCGTGGACGAGATCCTCTCCCTGTGAAGGGGGGCGGCTGCCATGCGGGATAAACGAAAAGAGGCGCGCCTGAACCAGGCTGTCTGCCGCTGGAAGCAGGGGGACGCGGACCGGAAGGACGCCCTGCGGGGGGAGATCTTCCTGCTCGCCTTCGAACTGTATGACGACGGGAGCGAGCGCTTTCTGTCCGTCCTTCAGGAGACCCTGACCAATTACGCCCCGGAGAAGGGGCCCTTTTCCAACTACTTCGCCTTTGTCTACGGGCGCAGGAGGAACGACAGCTTTGACGACCTGCTGGGCCGCACGCAGCAGGTGGACAGTCTGGACCAGCCCGTGGGGGAGGAGGAGAGCGTCAGCCTTGGGGACGTCTGTGCGGCGCCGGACGATATGCGGCCGGAGCTGCGCTGCGAGGCGGAGGCCCCTCTGGCGGAGCTGACGGCCCAGGTGCTGAACTTTGCCCAGCGCCACCGGGGACAGGCGGCGAACCAGCGGCGCCGGGAGTGGTTCCGCCTGTTTTACACCGAGGACATGACGCAGGCCCTCAAGCTCATGCCGCTTTCCTTTCTTCACGAGCGGGACGTGTTTCAGGCCATGAAGCTGCCCTATCTGGACTACTATATGGCGGCGATCTGCCGCACGGGGCCACAGATCGCTGTGACTCCCCTGAAGCCCTACTCCGCCGTGGTGCCCCAGCGGGCGGGAACGGATACGGAGACGCCGGTCCCCCTTCCGGCGGACGTGTCCCTGAGCTACAAATACCTGTGCGAGGGGGAGCGGGTGGGCGCCTCCGCCCGCAGCGAGCAGTACAAGTGGTATAAGCGGGAAAAAGAAACGATCAGGGAGATGCTGCGATGCTGACCCAATACCAACTGACCCTGTGCCCGGAGCAGCCGTGCCGGCCGCGGGCGGAGTGGGCCTATCCCCTTTACGCCGCGCTGCTGGCCCGGACGCCCGGGGACTTTGCCGGCCGTGTCCATCAGGACGGGGTGACGCCGGTGAGCCAGTATTTGACCGGCACGGAGCAGGCCCTGCGGTGGACCGTCAGTCTGCTGGGGGAGGAGAGCGAGCGGACGCTGTCGCCGGTGCTGGAGCGGCTGGACTGTATCCGGCTGGAGCGGGACCGGGTTACGCTGCGCACGGAGCGGATCGACTGCCGCACGATCCGGGACGTGGACGGGCTGTTTGCCTGTTCTGCGGGGGCGGCCCCCCTCCACCGGCTGTGCTTTGTCACGGCGGGCTGCTTCAAAAGTCGGGGGCAGTATCTGCCGCTGCCCACAGCCCGGCTGATCGTGCAGAGCCTGATGAAAAAGTGGAACGGCTGCATCCCGGACTGCCCCATTGAGGACGAGGACGGGCAGGGCATGGAGGCGCTGGCCGCGGGGCTGCGCCCCCGGAGCTTCCAGCTGTACAGCCGGGACTATGTTCTGAAGGGCAGTCCCATCCCCGGCTTTGTGGGGGAGCTGACGCTGGAAAACCGGCTGAAGGGCTTTCACCGGGAGCTGGCGAACGCCCTGCTGTGCTTTGCGTCCTTTTCCGGCGTGGGGATCAAGACAGCGCTGGGCATGGGCGGCGTGGAGCATATGGATATGATGGGATAGCGGCTCAGCTTGACGAAAAGGACTTTTTCGACAGTCTCAGCGCCCCCGGCCATGGCCGGGGGCGCTGCTTTTGCCCTGAATTTTTCCGGGAAAGGGGCGATAGGACAGTGAGAGAACGCTTGAAGGAGGTGAGGAAGATGAAGAAGGTGCTCTGGGTGTCCCGGCACGAGATGACGCCGGAGCAGCGCGCCGATCTGGAGCGCATCATGGGCGGCGTACAGCTGCTGCCCTGGCGGGAGACGGTGACCGATGTGGCCCGGCTGGCGCCGCTGGTGCGGCGGGCGGACGCTGTGGCGGCTGTGCTGCCGCCGGAGCTGCTGGAGCAGCTGCTGGCCCTGGCCCAGGACAAGCCGGTGCTGTGCGCAGTAAACCGGCGCAGGGCCACCGGGCGCTTCTGCACCCTGCCCGACGGGCGGCAGGAGCAGGAGTTCGCCTACGTCCACGGGGGGTGGGAGCAGCTGCTGCGTCTGGACATCCGGAAGCGGCGGCTGTGAGCCGCCTCCTTTTTGTTTTACGGTCATACGGCATCCTATAAAAAGG
>CAKUHV010000053.1 GCA_934659445.1 uncultured Oscillospiraceae bacterium
ACTCAGGTGCGGGTGGCCATCGACGGCCCCTGCGCCTCCGGCAAATCCACTCTGGCCCAGTGGCTGGGGCGGCAGCTGGACTGCCCGGTGCTGCGCATGGATGACTTTTTCCTCACCCCGGACCTACGCACGCCGGAGCGGCTGGCAAAGCCCGGGGAAAATGTGGACCACGAGCGCTTTTCCGCCCAGGTCCTGCGGCCCCTGTGTCGGGGGCTGCCCGCCCGGTTCCGCCCCTGGGACTGCCACGCCGGCGACTTTGCCCCGGAGCAAACGGTGTCCCCCTGTCCCCTGTTCATCACCGAAGGGGTCTATTCCCTCCGCCCCGACCTGCGGGACTTCTACCAGCTGAAAATTTGGGTGCAGGCCGACTGGCCCACCCGGCGGCAGCGTCTGCTGGACCGGGGCGGCCCCGGCTGTCTGGCCCGGTTTGAGCAGCTGTGGATCCCTCTGGAGGACGCCTATTTTTCCGCCTTTCAGGTCAGAGCGTGCTGCGACTATGTTGTTTCGGGCACATCCTATGAGGAAGCTCCCCGGAAATAGAACCAAACACCCCGGAACGGCATAGGCTGTTCCGGGGTGCTTTCAGATGGAGCAAACAGTATGGCTGGCGGTGGCCGGGGCCTTTGTGCTGGCCCTTCTCTTCTGGCGGGCATACAGCGGGACGGATCTGGGCCTGCTGGCGGCCTTTTTTACCATCGTAGGCGACCTGCTTGCCCTTTTGGCTCTCGCAAAAGGGAGCGATGCTGAAGCGTGACCTTACATATTTCCGCCGGCACCGCAGATAATAGGGATACACTCTGAATAAGGAGGTCATCCCTTTGAAACACCCTCACACCGCCCGCAGAGGACTCACGCTGCTGCTGGCACTCATGCTCCTTGGAGCCATGGCCTTGCCCTCCTCCGCCTTTTTCTGGAACCGAAAATCCGACGTTCCCAGCGTCATGGACTTTTCCAAAAACGGCCTGCTGGGAGAGGTCATCGCCTTCACCGCCGAGGACTTCGCCCTTTCCGGCGGCGGAAACGAGACTTTGGCCGCCATCACGCTGGCCGATCTGCCGGACGCAGGCTGCGGCCAGCTGACCGTGGGGGGGCAGCCCGTCTCCTCCGGAACGGTGGTGCAGTCCTCCGCTCTGTCCGGTCTGCGCTTCCGCATCGACCCCTCCCCCGCAAAGGCCAGGACCCGGTTCACCTTCACCCCCGTGTTCTCCTCCGGACTGGAGGGGGGACAGACCCAGGTGACTCTCTATCTGCTGGACCAGCAGAACCACCCGCCCATCGCCCGGAACATGGAGCTGTCCACCTATCGCAACGTGGCCGTTACCGGCTACTTCGACGCGGTGGACGCCGAAGGGGATGTGCTCACCTTCCAGCTGACCTCCACTCCCGCCCGCGGGGCGGTGACTCTGGCGGAGGACGGCTCCAGCCAGTTCGTCTATACCCCCTATGAGAACAAGACCGGCCGGGACGCCTTCACCTATGTGGTGTGTGACACGGCGGGGAACACCTCCCCCGAGGCCACCGTCACCGTGCGCATCAGCAGGCCGGACACAAAGGTGACTTACGCCGATCTGCAGGGCAGCGCCGCCCACAAGGCGGCCATCCGTCTGGCCGAGGCCGGGCTGTATGTGGGCCGGCAGGTGGGCGGCCAGTATCTGTTTGAGGAGGACGCCCCCGTCACTCGGGGGGAGTTCATCACCATGGCGGTATCCGCCGCCGGGGCGGAGCCCCTGACCCAGGTATCCATGACCGGCTTCTACGACGATGGGGATATCCCCACCTGGGCCAAGGGGGCGGTATCCGCCGCCCTGATGGCCGGTGCCGTCCAGGGCAGCCGGGATGAGATGGGCGCCCCCGTGTTCTGTCCGGAGCAGCCCGTCACCCTTGGGGAGGCCACGGTGATGCTCGACCGCCTGCTGGCGGTCTCCGACGTGCCCGCCCAGGTGTTCGCCCCGGAGGGCGGCGCGGCCCACTGGGCGGGGCAGGCCGCCGCCAATCTGGCCGCCGTGGGCGTGATGCGCACAGAGAGCACTGCCCCCGCCGCCCTGTCCCAGGCCATGACCCGGGGCGAAGCCGCCCAGCTGCTGGACGGTGCCCTGGACCTGATGGCCGCACGACAGGAAAAGGGACTGTTTTAACGGAGCTGTCCGGCCCGATGGGGGCATCCTGCCCTGCGCCAGGTGCCGAGATCTGGCCCGCTTACCAAAAGAAAAGTGTCCCCCGCCAGTCTCTGCTGGCAGGGGACACTATTTGTTGTCTCTCAGATCCCCCGGTCCAGGGGCTTGCGCAGGCGAATCTTTCCCTCCAGCGCCTGGTCGATGGCGGCGAGGAACTTCTCCCGGTCCTCCGGCAGGCCGCCCTTCAGGGGCAGGTAGTTGGAGGCGTGGTTGCTGGTGAAGTGCAGGGGGTCCACATCCAGCTTTTCGATCAGCAGTCGGCACTCCTCCAGGATCTGCTGGGGCTCAGCCATGACGAACCGCCCGGCCAGCACATCGTCCCCCAGAGGGGTGCCCTTGGCGGCCCCCAGGGTCATGGCGGACAGGTGGCGGGGCTTCATTTTGTTGATGAGCTCCGCCGTTTTCAGGATGTGCTCCTCCCAGTCGCCCCCCTTGCCCGTCAGGCCCAGGATCACCGTGACCCACAGGTCGATGCCAGCGGCTACAAGGGCCTGTCCGGCCTTCAGCATGGTGGCGGCGTCACAGCCCTTGTTGATCTGCTTCAGCATTTTGTCGCTGCCGCTCTCCACCCCCAGATAGGCCCGGGACAGCCCCGCCTCGTGGAGCATTTTCAGCTCCTCCGGCGTTTTCAGCAGAGTGCTGCGGGGGCCGGCGTACAGGGTGACCTTCTCCAGCCTGGGGAAGGTGGCGTACAGCTTGTGCAGAATGGCCATCAGGTCGTCCGTCTTCATGATAATGGCGTCCCCGTCCATGAGGAACACCCGGCTGACATAGGTCCCGTAGTAGTCCCGGGCCATGTCGATGTCCTCCAGAATGTCCTTCAGGGGCCGGATGCGGAATTTCTTGGTCTTGTACATCTGGCAGAAGGTACATTTATTGTGGGAGCAGCCGATGGTGCACTGGAGCAGGTAGCTCTTCCACTCCCCCGGCGGCCGGTATAACAGATCGCTGTCGTATCTCATGTTGTCCTCCTTCTTCGCTCCGCGGCCCTTACACGTCCACGGTCTGTCCATCCCGGAACACCTTCCGGATATTTTTTTCCGCCTTGGCCCGGGGCAGCATCACCTCGTGGCCGCAGCCCATGCATCGCAGCTTGAAGTCCATGCCCACCCGCAGCACAGCCCACTCCTGGCTTCCGCAGGGGTGGGCCTTCTTCATTTTTAAGGTGTCGCCTACGTGAATGTCCATATGAGCCTCCTGTTAAAGTATGTCCGGCTTTCGGGCATCTCTACTTTTTAATCTCGTCCCAGTAGCGCCTGGCGGCCTGCTCCTGCTTGTTGTCGCCGTAGCGATAGTAGCAGGTGTCCTTCAGTTCGTCGGGCAGATACTGCTGCCGCACCCAGTGGTTGGGGTAGCTGTGGGGATAGCGGTAGCCCTGCTCCCGCTCCAGCCCGGCAGAGTCCGCGTGGACGTTCTGGAGCTCCCGGGGGATGTCCCCCGCCTTGCCCGCCCGCACATCCGCCCGGGCGGCGGCGATCCCCTCGTACACCGAATTGGATTTCGGCGCCGTGGCCAGCAGGATTGCCGCCTGAGCCAGAGGCAGCTGTGCCTCCGGCAGGCCCAGCTGAAGGGCGTTGTCCACCAGCGCCTTCACCATCATGGCCGCCTGGGGATAGGCCATGCCCACATCCTCGCTGGCGGAGCACAGCAGCCGCCGGATGGGGGTGATCAGGTCCCCCGCCTCCAAAAAGCGGGCCAGGTAGTGGAGGGCGGCGTCCGGATCTGACCCCCGCAGGGACTTCATCAGGGCGGAGGCGATGTCGTAGTGGGCATCCCCCTCCCGGTCATAGCGCATGGCGGAGCGCTGGGCCACGGTCTGGGCGTCCTCCATGGTGACAAGTATTTTGCCTTGCTGGCGCTTGGCGGCGCTTAATAAAACTTCAATTGCGTTCATCGCCTTGCGAATATCGCCTCCGCAAGCCCATGCCAGGTGTTCCTTTACACCGTCCTCACATTCCACGGTCGCCCCCAGCCGCCCCTCCATGATGGAGATGCCCCGCTCCACTGCGGGCAGGGCGTCCTCCGCCGTGATCTGCTTGAACTCGAACACCGTAGAACGGGACAGCACCGCCCCGAACACGGCAAAGAAGGGGTTCTCCGTGGTGGAGGCGATCAGGGTGATGCGTCCGTCCTCCATAAACTCCAGCAGGGACTGCTGCTGCTTCTTGTTGAAGTACTGGATCTCGTCCAGATAGAGCAGCACCCCCTCCGGGGCCAGCAGGGTGCCGATCTCGCCCATGATCTCCTTGATGTCGGCAATGGACGCCGTGGTGGCGTTCAGCCGGTGCAGGGGGCGGTTGGTGCGCTGGGCGATGATGTTGGCCACCGTAGTCTTTCCCGTGCCCGAGGGGCCGTAGAAGATCAGATTGGGCACGTTCCCGCTTTCGATCACCCGGCGCAGCAGACCGTTCTTTCCCAGTATATGCTTTTGTCCCACCACCTCATCCAGACTGGTGGGGCGGATCTCATCCGCCAGGGGGCGATATGCCATAAAAGGAGTTCCCCTTTCAGTATTCCACGCCGGCCGCGCGGCACATGCGTTCCTTCAGCAGGCCGTTCACCACGGCCAGCACACGGCCCACCACCACCATGGACAGCACCGTACCGATCCCGATGCCGATGACCCGGCGGATGGTGAGCATGCACATGGAGACAGCCAACAGGAAGCAGGTCCCGTCGGTCAGGTTCTTGCACAGGCCCAGTTCCAACCCCGTGCGGTCGGACAGGGCCTGAACGATGCCGTCCCCCGGGTTGGGGATCAGGCGCATATTCACGGACAGAGACACGCCGATGGCCGTAAACACATGGGCCAGCGCCAGCACAGCCAGCTTGCTCCACAGGGGGCTGACCGCGGCGTTATAGGTGATGGCGGCGCCGAAGACGTTCAGCACCCGGCTGAACAACAGGCTGACGGGCAGCTGCAGCAGGTCGAACCACCGGCTCTTTCTTCCCCGCAGGGCAAACTGCCCGGCGATGTATACGCAGTACATGAGAAAGGCCGCGTCGCCGAAGTTCATGGAAAAGATCTCGGATATGCCGTAGGGCACAGCCAACATGGGGGACACGCCCAGCCCCGCCTTGGTGTTCAGGGTCAGTCCCAGGGCCAGGATCACCATGCCGGCGGCGTAGACCGTCCAGCGCACGGTGGTCTGCCGTCTTGTCCTTGTCTCCATTGCGTTTTTCCTCCCTCGTTACTCAGCGGCCGCTGCTCCGTTTTTCATAAAGAATTCGCACCAGGGGCGCAGTGCGCAGTCCTGACACCGGGGCCGACGGGCGATGCACACCGCCCGGCCGTGGAGCACCAGCCGGTGGCAGAAGTCGTTGGACTCCTCCGGCGGCAGGATGGCCCGCAGCTGCTGCTCCACCTTGGCGGGGTCTCTGGTGCCGTCGGTCAGGCCCAGCAGGCCGCTGATTCGGATGCAGTGGGTGTCCGCCACCACAACGCCGGGGGTGTGGTAGATGTCCCCCAGGATCAGGTTGGCCGTTTTCCGGCCTACGCCGGGCAGCTTCAGCAGGTCGTCCATATGATCCGGCACCCTGCCGCCGTACTCCCGCAGGAGAATCTGAGCGGCCAGCACGATGTCCCGGGCCTTGGCCCGGAAAAAGCCCGTGGAGCGGATGTACTGCTCCACCTCCGCCACATCGGCTCCGGCCAGAGCCTCCAGGGTTGGGAACCGGTCAAAGAGGGCAGGGGTCACCTGATTCACCCGCTCATCGGTGCACTGGGCGGCCAGACGGACGGAGAACAGCAGCTCGTAGTCCTTGCCGTAGTCCAGGGAGCACACGCCCTCCGGATACAGCTTTTTCAGCGCGTTTATAATGGCGCGCACATCAGCAGGGGATCGCATAGGTTCGTCTCCTTTCCGCAGGGGAGAATTCTCTCTTATTTTACCACATTCTTCTCCCCGTTTCGACCCCCAATTTTCGCAAACTTTTTTCGCTTTCCCTGAAACTTTTTCCAGCGTCCGGCGTCTATCCCAATAAGGCGGCCGGGGCGGCCGGACAAACCTTAAACACTTCTTAAGGATTTGTAACCGTCCTGTCATTGTGCCGTTTTCCGGAATCGTATATAATGAAGCTGATCCGAAACAGGGCGGAGCCCATCCGTCTCCGGCGGCCAAACGGCCAGAATCATCCACAGGAGGAACCAAACTATGCCTGAAACCAACACTCCCCAGACCCAGGCCCAGGACGCGGCCCCCGCGTCCAAGCCCACCGGCGCATCCGTCGGAAAAAAACAGAACAAGAGAAAGATCAAAAATGCCGTGATCGGCGGCGTGGTGCTGGTGGCCCTGGCGGCGGGCGGCGTGGTGCTGTACCGCTTTCTGAACAAGCAGGATACGGTGGACAGCACCATCCAGTCCCAGCCCGTCTCCTTCGGCACCATCCAGAGCACCGTGTCCGGCAGCGGCACCGCCACTGCCAAGGAGTCCGCCGCCATCACCCTGACGGCTGGCGGCACCGTGCAGGAGGTGCTGGTTTCCGCCGGCGACGTGGTGACCGCCGGGCAGCCCCTGTACACCATCTTCAGTCAAGACGCCCAGAATCAGGTGGATACCGCCCGGGAAAATCTGGAAAAGCTGAATAAGGACATGGCCGACCTTCAGGAGGAGGCCGCCAACCTTACCGTCCGCGCCCCCTTTGCCGGCAAGCTGCAGGACGTGCAGGAGTTCCAGCCCGATCAGGAGGTAAGCAAGGGCGCCGCCATCGCCACCCTGGTCAACGACAAGAAGCTGAAGCTGTCCCTGTATTTCAGCTATGCCTATGAAAATGACATCAAGGCCGGGCAGAGCGTGTCCGTCTCCGTTCCCGCCGTTATGCGCACCTTCACCGGCAAGGTGGAGAAGATCAACAAGGTCAGCTACATCTCCCCCGAGGGCGCCGTCCACTTCGAAGCGGTCATCGTCTTTGACAACCCCGGCACCCTGACTGCCGGGATGGACGCCTCCGCCGTGATGACCACCGCAGACGGCACCGAGATCTACCCCTATGAGAACGGCAAGACCGAGTTCTACGAGACCCGCACCATCACCGCCAAGGCCAGCGGCCCCGTCACCGGACAGGGCAACCTGCTGAACTACGCCAACGTGGCCGAGGGCGAGGCGCTGCTGTACTTAGGCTCCTCCACCATCGACAGCGACATCCGGGCCAAGCAGGACGAGATCACCGCCGCTCAGGATAAGCTGACCGAGGCCCAGAAGGGACTGGACAACTTCAACGCCGTCTCCCCCATCGACGGCACCGTCACCTCCTGCACTCTGACAGAGGGCGCAGAGGTCAAGAGCGGCGACACCGTGATCACCATCTCCAACACCACCAACATGGTGGTGGAGATCACCGTGGACGACAAGAACATCGCCTTTGTCCAGCCCGGCATGACCGTGGACCTCACCGACTGGAACAGCAACACCTATATGGGCACCGTCACCTCCATCAACATGAGCGGCGCCAACAGCCAGAACGGCATGACCACCTACCCTGTCACCCTGACGGTGGACAATTACACCGGCTCTCTGATCTCCGGTATGTGGCTGGACTACTCCTTCGTGGCCAGCCAGTCTGACGACTGCATCATGGTGCCCATGCAGAGCGTGAAGTACGTCAGCGACGCCAACGGCGACACCTACTCCGTGGTCTTTATCCAGGCCGACAGCAAGCCGGATAACGCCGTGGAGCTGGACATCCCCGAGACTCAGCCCGGCGAGATGCCCACCTACCCCACCGAGGCCGACGGCTACTACCCCGTGAAGGTGGAGACCGGCCTGAACGACGCCTATAATGTGGAGATCAAGAGCGGGCTGAACGGCGACGAGACGGTGTTCGTCCAGTTCTATAACGACAACCAGATGTACTACTGATAGAGGGCTGCGCTATGCTCATTGAGATCAAAGACATCTACAAGATATACAACGAGGGCAAGGAGAGCGAGGTGCGCGCCCTGGACGGCGTGTCTCTGACCATCGACCGGGGGGAGTTCGTGGCCATCATCGGCGCCTCCGGCTCCGGCAAGTCTACGCTGATGAACATCCTGGGCTGTCTGGACATCCCCTCTTACGGAGAGTATCATCTGGACGGGCAGGACATCACCGATCAGAGCGACCGCCAGCTGGCCCATATCCGCAACAGGGAGATCGGCTTCATCTTTCAGGGCTACAACCTGATCCCCGCCCTCACCGCCTATGAGAACGTGGAGCTGCCCCTGATCTATCAGGGGGTATCCATCCTGAAGCGCCGGGATATCGTGATGGGGGCCCTGGAAAAGGTGGGCATGGCCGACCGCTGGAAGCACAAGCCCGCCGAAATGTCCGGCGGCCAGCAGCAGCGGGTGGCCATCGCCCGGGCCATCGCCACCCATCCCCCCATCATCATGGCCGACGAGCCCACGGGCGCTCTGGACTCCAAGACCGGCCGGCACGTGCTGGAGATCCTGCACGAGCTGAACGACGAGGGGGTCACCATCATCCTCATCACCCACGACAACGGCATCGCCGCCACCGCCAAGCGCATCGTTCGCATCTCCGACGGGCGCATCGTGGCCGACGGCACCAGAGAGGAGGTGGGTCTGTGAACATCGGACAGTCTTTGAAGATGGCCACCAAGTCCATCTTCTCCAACGTGGGCCGCTCTGCACTGACCATGCTGGGCGTGATCATCGGCCTGGCGGCCGTCATCGTACTGGTCACCTATGCCCAGGGACAGAACCTGGCCATTCAGGCCTATTATGAGAGCATGGGTACCAATACTGTCAACGTCAGCGCCTACACCTGGCGCAGCGGCACGGACATCACCCAGATGCTGTACGACTACTGCCTGGGCTTGGACGGCGTGATGGGGGTCACCCCCAAGGGGCAGCTGGGCAGCATACGTATCTCTTATGAGTCCAAGACCCTGTCCAATGACGACTGGCAAAGCATGACCACCGTTTACATGGGCAGCGACCAGTACGGCCTGTGCAACGACTTCAAGATCGCCAAGGGCCGTGAACTGTCCTATCTGGACTGCAAGAGGCTGAACCAGGTATGCGTCCTGGGCTCGGCCACGGCGGATGAACTGTTCTCCTTCGCCGACCCCATTGGAAAGACCATCACCTTGAACGGGACCCCCTTCCGGGTGGTGGGTGTGTATAAGAGCAAGGCTGCCGGGGTCAATACCGGAAACGGAGACGACGGCCAGTGGATCAAGCAGGAGATCCAGCGGCAGGACCGCATGATCCTGATCCCCTACACCATGACCCGGTACTTCAACAACAACGAATCCATCAGCGACTACGTGGTGCGGGCCAAGACCAAGGACGACATCAAGGACGTGATGGCCAACCTGCGCTCCTACCTGTCCACTATCATCAGCGAGGACTCCGGCTGGTCCGACGTAAGCGCCCCCAGCCAGTGGCAGGAGAGCAACAACGAGGCCACCGCCCTTCAGCAGCGCTTCCTGGGCGGCATCGCCGCCATCTCCCTGCTGGTAGGCGGCATCGGAATTATGAACATCATGCTGGTCACGGTGACCGAGCGCACCCGGGAGATCGGCATCCGCAAGGCCATCGGCGCGGAGCGCCGCAGCATCATCACCCAGTTCCTGATCGAAGCCGCCATGATCTGCGGCATCGGCGGCCTGTTCGGCATCGCCGTGGGCTATATCGGCACGCTGATCGTGTGCAAGGTATCCTTCGGCACCATCATGTTCCCCAGCGCGGGCATCACCTTGGGGGCCGCCGCCATCTCCGTCATTCTGGGCATCATCTTCGGTCTGTATCCCGCCATCAAGGCCTCCGGCCTGCAGCCTGTTGAGGCGCTGAGAGCCGACTAAAGGAGAGATAATCGTATGAAATGTAAACGCCTTCTGACCCTTGTGCTGGCCGCCGCTCTGGCGGTGAGCATGGCTCTCCCCGCGGGGGCCGCAAAGTCCTCCTTCTCCGATATCAACGACCAGACCACCGCCGTCAACGCCGACGTGCTGCGGCTGATGGGCGTGGTGGACGGCGTGGGCGGCGGACGGTTCAATCCCAACGCCAGCCTGACCCGGGCCGAGTTCTGCACCATGGTGGTCAAGTTCATGCAGAAGGGGGACGAGGTGGCCAATCAGGCCACCCGGGCCATCTTCTCCGACGTCACCGCCCGCCACTGGGCCCTGGGGTATGTGAATCTGGCCGCCTCTACCGCCGTGGCGGACGGCGACAAGTCCGCCCCCCTGATCTCCGGCGTGGGCAACGGCAGGTTCGAGCCCGACTCCCAGATCACCTTCGCTCAGGCCACCACCATCCTCATCCGGGTGCTGGGCTACTCCAGCAGTCAGGTGGGCGCCGTGTGGCCCCAGAGCTACATGAACAAGGCCGCCTCTCTGGGGCTGACTGACGGCGTAAAAGCCGGCTGCAACGACGCCATCACCCGCGCCCAGGCCGCCCAGCTGTTCGTCAACGCCCTCAGCTGCAAGACCGGCAGCGGCAGCGCCTATTACTCCACTCTGGGCACCGTCCACGACGGCGCGGTGCTGCTGGCGGTGAACGTGCGCAGCGACGACGGGGAGTATGACGGCGCCGTGCGCACCTCCGCGGGCACCTATCTGCCCCACGCCGAGGGCGTCAAGCCCACCGGTCTTCAGGGCAGGCGGGGCGCGCTGGTGGTGAACGACAGAAGCGAGCTGGTCACCTTCGTGCCCGACGACTCCTCCTCCGTCACTCTCACCCTGTCGGGCAGTGCCCAGCCCTCCTATGTGAAGGGCATCGACGGCAAGCAGTACGCCGTCTCCTCCTCCACCCCGGTCTATACCTCTGATACCACGGAGTCCAGCACCTATCTGAGCAAGTATACCGAGCTGACCTCCGGCACCCAGATCACCCTGTTCTCCGAGCGGGGCAAGGTGGTGGCCGTCTACGCCGCCACCGGCACCTCCACAGACGCGGACGCCATCGTGGTCACCGGCAGCGCCAGCGCGGCCATGTTCCTGCCCCTGACGGGCACCACAAGCGGCTACACCATTCTGAAGGGCCGCCAACCCATCTCCATGGGCGATATCAAGCCCTATGACGTGGTCACCTACGACAGCATGAACAACGCCCTTGTGGTCTCTGACCTGCGGCTGACCTGCGTGTACGAGGACGCCGCCCCCAACGCCAAGGCCCCCGAGACCGTAACGGTCCTGGGCCAGAAATTTACCGTTTTGGAGAGCGCCTGGGACACCACCCGCGACTTTAATGTGGGCGATACGGTCACCCTTCTGCTCACCTCCGACGGAAAGGTGGCTGGCATGGCCAAGTCCTCCGCCCGCTCCAACGCCGTGGGCATCGCCAACAGCGGCAGCGTCACCGTATTCCGTCCCGACGGCGGCACCATCAAGCTGTCCGGCACCCTCAGCTCCGACAGTCTGGAGAGGCAGCTGGTCACCGTCTCTTCCTCCAGCAAGGGCCGCATCACGATCAACAAGGTCTCCTCTTCCTCCGCCGGCGGCGATCTCAACGTGAGCAAGATGACCCTCGGCGGGCGGGTGGTGCTTCCCTC
>CAKUHV010000054.1 GCA_934659445.1 uncultured Oscillospiraceae bacterium
GGCGTACAGCCGGGGGCTGGGCGGGCTGGGTCTGCCGGGGGACCTGTCCTCCCAGTCCCGCTTTGTCCGGGCCGCCTTCGTAAATATAAATTCCCGCTCCGGCGAAAGCGAGGAGGAGAGCGTCAGCCAGTTCTTCCACATCCTGACCAGTGTGGAGCAGCAGCGGGGCTGCTGCCGGCTGGACGGGGACAAGTACGAGATCACCCTGTACTCCAGCTGCTGCAGCGCCGACCGGGGCATTTACTACTACACCACCTACGACAACCGCCAGATCACCGCCGTGGATATGCACCGGGAGGATCTGGACGGCGCCGCGCTTGCCAGCTATCCCCTGATCCAGGGGCAGCAGATCCGCTGGGCAAATTAGTTTCGCCCCATAAAAAGGCACCCTTTCCAGTTGGAAAAGGGTGCCTTTTATCATTCTTTCCTTATTCTTTCTCCCAATTCCTTTTTTTGTGTTCCCCGCCCCCGCAGGGGGCGGGGAACACTGACATTTCTTCCGCAAAGGAACATGAAATGAAATTGGGATTATTCTTTTGGTGCTGCCGCATCTTCCTTCACCGGCAGCATCAGCTGAACGCTGAAGACTCCGTCCTCCGCCCGGAACTGGCACAGGCCGCCCCGGCGCTGGGCGATGGTCTGGATGCTGCGGCAGCCATAGCCGTGGCCCTGCCGCTCCGACCGGGGCAGACCGTCCCCTATGGCCACCCGTCCGGCGTAGGGGTTTTTCACCTCGATCAGCAGCTTGCTCCGCCGCACGCCGCAGTACAGGCTGATCCAGCGTTCGCTCTGCTCCAGCGGCTCCACCGCCCGCAGGGCGTTCTCCAGGGCGTTGGACAAAATGGAGCACAGCTCCGTGTCAGAGATGGACAGCGCGCCCGGCAGCTTAGCGTCCACCGTCAGCCGCGCCCCCGCCCGCCGGGCCTTGTTTTCGAAGGAGGAGCACAGCAGGTTCACCAGCTTGTTGCCGCAGTAGCGCTTGGGGGTGATCGCCTCGATGTCGCTGCGGACGCCCCGGATATACTCCTCCGCCTGCTCCGGCTCCCCCGCCGCCAGCAGGGCGCTGATGGCGTTCAGGTGGTGGCGCATGTCGTGCTGATAAATGGCCGTCTGGTTCTCCGCCGAGCGCAGGCCCTCCATCTCCACCGCCGACTGCTTCAGCTCCGCCTCCAGCATGGAGTGCTGCAGCTCCGTGTCCGCCCGGCGCTGCATCTGGGCGTGATAGGCGGTCAGGAACAGCACGTAGAAAAGCAGCAGCGCCGTGGGCAAAAACTCGTTCAGCGCCCCGATGCCCTGATACAGGGCGTCGGAGTACACCACGGTGGCATAGTCGAAAAAATAGTACACCACCGGCAGACTGCCGAACAGCATCAGCGACTGGTGGGACGAGGAGACCGCCGCATAGGCCGGGCGGACAAAGAACCGGTACAGCAGAAAGAAGATGGGCCCGATGAACAGGGTATAGCTGATCTCCCCCAGCAGGGGGGAGCGGGTGATGGCCGTGATCATCAGGTTGACCCACCGGGGCAGCTGGCAGCACAGATAGGCGGTGCAGACGCTGACCACCGCCGCGTCTATCCGCTTTTTCAGTCCCAGCACCAGAATGAGCACCAGGGGCAGGTGGACGATCAGGGGATAGAGCTGCTTGACGGTGACCTGACCCCAGATCAGCCAGCACAGACACTGAATGGCCAGAAACAGGGGACACAGCATCCACACCAGCCGCTTCTGCCGCTGGTCCGCCCAGCCGCCGGAGATGAACACGCTTAAGAACAGGCCGAAAATCAGCACCAGGCCGTAGTTGAATACGCCAAGGCAAGTGCACAGATCCATCCCGTCACTCCTCCCTCTCCGCGAACAGCAGCTTCATATAGTCTTTTTGCAGCTGGGGGTACAGCAGACGGGACACAGGCAGATCTTTTCCGGAGAAAGTATGTACGCCGGTGCTGGACAGCTCCTCGATCTGCATCATATTGACGATATAGGAGCGGTGGATGCGCATGAACTCCGGCCGCTGCAAAAGCTGCCCCTCATACTCCCGCATGGGGGCGGCCACCTGGCGCACCTGTCCGTCGGTCAGATTGAAGTACAGGTGCTTGCCGTTCACCTCCACATAGGCCAGCTGGGAGAAGGGCACCCGCACCAGCGTGGCCCCCGCCTTCAAGGTGAGCCCCTCCTGGGGCCGCTGCTCCCGCAGGGCCAGGCGGTCCAGCAGGGGGAACAGCAGCCGGGGGGTGATGGGCTTGAGCAGATACTCCAGCGCGCGCACGCTGTAGCTCTCGTAGGCAAAGCCGGGGGAGGAGGTGAGGAAGACGATGTCGGCCGCAGCGTCGAAGCAGCGGATTTCCTGCGCCGCCTCCATCCCGTCCATGCCGGGCATCATCACGTCCAGCAGATACAGAGTAAAGCGCTCCCTCTGGGCTGCCTCCAGCAGCTGTCCGGCGCTGCGGAAGACGCGCCAGCGCAGGGGCGTTCTGCGCTCCTGCTGCCAGGTCTCCAGCAGCGCTGACAGGAGCTCCAGTTCGCCGGCCTGATCGTCGCAAATGGCAAGATACACCGCGCTTCACCTCCTTTTTCTTGATTCTACCACAGCGCGCACCTTTTTTCCAGCGCTACTTTTCTGCGTCTGACGGAGGGAAGACACATTTCAAGCCACAAAACCATACATTTCGCGCCGCCGGACCGTCCCTCGCGGAAGAATTTGGTATGATAAGCTCGTCATCGGCTAAGAAGAACAGCACTGTCTGTCCCTGCCGTTGGCGGGACTGGCACCGCGCAGAGCGGCCAGAGGAAGGGAGATGACCCCAGTGTCAGGCTGCATCCCGTGGGCGATCGCCGCTGTCAGCACGGCCGCCTTTCTGGTTTTGTGGATGTGGGAGGTAAAGCGGCTGCTGCTCATCCAGAAGAGCATGACAGACAGCGCCGCAGCCCAGCTGGCCGCCTATCGGAAGCGGGTCGTCCAGAACCCCTGCGACCCGGAGGCGGCTCAGGTCCTGCACCGCAGCGAGAGCATCTATCGCCAGGCTGTGGACCACTATAACCGCGCCCTGTCCCGCCCGCTGATCTGTCTGCCCGGACGGCTGTTGGGCTTCCGCCCCATCAGCACTGAAGATAAAGAAGATTGAACGAAATGGCAAACAACAGCTTTAAGCAGGCAATGAAGGAGCTTCTGGGCTCCGAACCCGCGCCACAGGCAGCTGCGAAAAAGCCCGCCGAGGTCAAGGCCGCTCCCCAGGGGCAGAAGGCCGCCGCCCCCCATGCCGCTGCTCAGCCCCCACAGAAGCCCAAGCCCGCCGCCAGCTTCCTGGCCCCCGGCACGGTGTTCGAGGGCTCTCTGCGCTGCGATGGCGATGTTGAGATCGCCGGCAGCTTCAAGGGCGACATTACCACCAGCGGGACCGTCATGCTCCGCTCCAACATTCAGAGCAACATCAATGCCGGCAGTCTGAATCTGGCCCAGTGCAGCCTGGCGGGCGACGTGGTGGCCGAGGGCACCGTGTGCGTCAGCGAGGGCTCCCGCATTCAGGGCAGCGTCACCGCCAAGGAGCTTCTGTGCGCCGGCGAGATCACCGGCGATTTGAAGGTCTCCGGCAACACCGCGCTGGAGGAGAAGGCCCAGATCAACGGCAGCGTGGTCACCAACACCCTGTCTGTGGTCAGGGGTGCCATCATCCGCGGCGGCATTGAGATGCAGAAGCAGTGACCCCTTTTTCCCCTTCCGATATCGGTGATCCATAAGGTGATCCGCAACGTGAAGCATGAGATGTGATGAGATGTGATCAGACGCGCCCGCCGTTTCCCGGAACGGCGGGCGCGGGACTGTTGATAAAGCAGCAGTACGTATAGATACGGGAAGGAAGATAGTTACGAAAGAAACCCAGGAAGGGTGTCTTTCGTTTTTGATCATAAGATTTTGAAACTTTGAAAAAGGTTCAAAATCTTCTTCAGCTTGGCGAAAAGGCTTTTTCGCCAAGCTGACGCCCGCCGTTTCCCGGAACGGCGGGCGCGTTTTCGTTCTGACCGCGGCGCTGCGGCGGGGGGGAGAGCCGCGCATTTGCGAAAATGCTCCTGCAGAATTTTGTTTGTATTGCGGATGGAAAATGAATGAAGGATATGGTAGAGTAGACCGAGATCGCAGCATAAAGGCAGGAGGAGAGCGCGGCATGGCAGCAGCGGAGCGCATCACGCCCGGACAGATCAAAAGGACAAACGGACAGCTGATCTACGACTTTATCTATCGGGAGAAAAAGGTCTCGCAGCAGGACATTGCATACGCCCTGCGCCTGAGCCGTCCCACCGTTGCCTCCAACCTTTCTGAGATGGAGCGGGCCGGACTGATCTGCAAAAGCGGACAGCTGGACTCGGATCAGATCGGCAGAAAGGCCATGGCCTATTCCATCGTGCCGGACTACCGCATCGCCATCGGGGTCGAGCTGGCGGAGCGGGGGGCAAAGGTCGTTGCGGTCGACCTTTACGGAAGGATCGTTGCCCGGACGGTGCTCCGGATCCGGTATGAGGATCAGGACGCCTATTACAGGCGGATCGGAGAGGGGATACAGGACTTTTCCGCCTCTCTGCATACAGAGGACGCGAAGATCCTGGGCGTCGGCCTGTCTGTGCAGGCCCTTGTCCACGAGGACGGCAGCTCGCTTTTCTTCAGCCGGATCGTCTTCCGACAGGGACTGAATATTGACGTATTTGCCCGCCACCTGCGGTATCCCTGCCGATTTATCCACGACGCAGAGGCGGCCGCCCTGTCTGAGCTCTGGGTCGTTCCCGAGCTGAATGACGCGGTCTACTTCTCACTGGGACAGCATCTGGGCGGCGCCCTTCTTCTGAACCGGAAGATCCGCATCGGCCGGCACGGGCACAGCGCGCTGTTCGAGCATATGCAGGTCCAGCCCAGAGGAAAGCTGTGCTATTGCGGAAAGCGCGGCTGTCTGGAGACCCTGTGCTCGGCGCAGGCCCTGCTGGGGGAGGACCGCGCGGACGAATTCTTCGCCGCCGTGCGAAGGGGTGCCCCGGAGCAGAAAAAGCGATGGCACACCTATCTGAAGCATCTGGGCGATGCGATCTACCGGCTGCACCTTTTTTATGACGAGACCTTTATTCTGGGCGGCCGGCTTTCGTCCCATCTGGATGAGAGCGACATCCGCCTTCTCTATGAGGAGGTCCGGCAGCGGTGCCCTTATGAGGAGACCGATGATTTCATCTTCATCAGCCGAATGCCGGAGGACAGCGTCGCGGTGGGGGCGGCGCTGCCCTATATCCGCCGCTTTTTAGAGCACATGGGCGGGGATGAGAAAAAACCGCAGACAGGGATCGTATAGAAGATGACTCAGGCGTGCTCCCGGCTCCGCAGGGGCCGGGAGCACGCCTGAGCCCGTCTGAAAACGGCGGAGCCCCTCTTTCAGAGGGGCTCCGTTCATGCTTTTCCGACTGCGGTGTAGCGGATGCAGGGGCGTCCGCCGGTCTGGTAGTCCACAAAGCTGTCCAGCTCGCCGTGCTCGGCCATGTGACCCACATACCGCCGCACGGTGATGCGGGACAGGCCCACCTGCTCGGCGATCTGCTCACTGGTCAGGGCGGGGCCGCTGTAGCTGCGGAAAAACTCCCGCACCCGTTCCAGCGTGCCGGTGTTCAGCCCCTTTTCCAGGGCGGGGGCGGCGGTGTTCTCCTCCTCCCGGCGGATCAGCCGGTCGATGGTCTGCTGATCCACGCCGCCGGTCAGACTCTTTTTCCGCTCCAGAAAGCGCTCCAGCGCCTGCTGGAACCGCTCGCAGCGGAAGGGCTTGACCAGATAGTCCATCACCCCCCGGTCCAGCAGGGCCTGAACGATGCTACCCTCGTTGGCGGAGGTGACCATGATGATGGCCGGATTCAGCCCAAGGGCGTGGAGCCGGTCCACAAATTGCAGTCCCGTCATGGCCGGGGTGTAGTAGTCCAGAATGATCAGATCCACCGGCTGGGCCCCGCCGGCCAGAAAATCCAGGGCGTCGGCGCTGCTGCGGAACACCTGGCCCACCCGGAAGGCCCGGTTCATCTCCACATACTGCCGGTCGATGTCCGCCACCATGGGGTCGTCCTCGATGATGATGACCTGATAGCTCACAGCGTCTCCTCCTCCTTCACAAAGGTCAGGGTAAAGCAGGTGCCCTCTCCCTGTTCGGTGTCCACCTCGATCCTGCCGTTGTGCCGCCGGGTGATCTGGCTGACCAGATACAGACCGAAGCCCCGGCCGTCCCCCTTGGAGGACACCCCCTTGTCCCAGATCCGCCCCTGGATCTCCGGGGGGATGCCCGGCCCCGTGTCCTGGCATATGATCAGGTTGCAGTCGGGCCGGCAGCACACGGCCAGACGGATCTCCTTGCCCTCGCCCTCCCAGGCGCACAGGGCGTCGATGGCGTTCTCCAGCAGGTTGCCCACCACGGTGATCAGCTCCTCGTGGGTCAGCAGCATATCCTCCTGCCGGCACTGTGTGGTGGGCAGCAGGGTCAGACTGATGTCCCGCTCGGCGGCGTAGAGCATCTTTCCGATGATCAGGGCGCTCAGCTCGGGCACCCGCACCCGGTCGGCCACGTCCCGGATGGTCTGTCCGGACACCCGGCTGGTGTTCATGATAAAGCCCATGGCCTCCTCGGTGCGGCCCATCTGCAAATAGCCCATGATCACATGGAGCTTGTTCATGAATTCGTGGTTGAACATGCGCAGGGTGTCCAGCATGGCCTGGGCGCCGGACAGCTGGTCGGACAGCTTGCGCAGCTCCGTCTTGTCGCTCATCACCAGCAGCGCCCCGGGGGCGGCGTTCTCGCCGCCGGACAGCTGGAGCTCGCTGAACAGCAGCTGCCGCTCGCCGGCCACGCCGGACAGTCGGTAGCGGTTCTGCCCCGTTCTGGCCACCTGGCGGCAGCAGGAGGCGGGGAATACCTCCTCCAGCTGGCGCCCCATCAGGTCCTGCCGCTTCCGATCCAGCATACGGCAGGCGGCGTCGTTGGCAAAGATCACCCGGCCCTCGCTGTCTGCGGCGGCCACGCCGTCCTCCAGAGTGTTCAGCACATCCCCCTGCCGCAGATACAGGTCCAGCAGTTCCTCCGGCCGGTGGCCCCGCAGGCTGCCCTTCAAAAGAGCCACGATGCCCCGGGACAGGGCCGCCGCCGCCAGAATGGCCACCGCCATCACCAGCAGGAAGGAGGTCAGCAGCGACCGGGTGTGATCCAGAATGCCGGCGCTGAAAATGGACACGGTGACAAAGCCCACGATCTCGCCGCCGTTTTCCACGGCGTGGAAGGCCCGGCGCTGGTTGCCGAAGGTGCTGTACCCGGAGATGATGTACGGCTCGGCCCCCTCCAGAACGGCGGTCTCCTCGCCGGAGACGAAGGTCTCGCCCGCCTCCTGACGGTCGGTATGGTAAAAGCGCAGGCCGCTGCGGTTGTACACCGCGATGGCGTCGATCTCCGGCAGGGTGCGGTGGAGCTTATCCAGGGTGTCGCTGACGGCGGTGCTGGGGTAGCCCCGGCGGAGCATATTCCCCACCTCGTCCATGGAGGAGACGAAGGCTGCCGTGCCGCTGATGACGGAGTCGATGCTCTCCCGCTGACGCCGGATGTCCAGATACAGGGCCAGCATCAGGGCGATGGCGGTGACCAGAGCGGACACGGCCAGAAAACAGAGGAACAGCTGCCGCTCCAGGGGATACTGTCTGAACTTTTTCACGACTGCCGCCTCCCCTCTCCCACCGGGATGATTCGCTCTATCCTATCATTTCCCGACACAAAAAGCAAGACGGGGAGAGGAGAAGCCCAAAGCAGGTCAATGACCCGCAAAGAAACGTTCCGACAGTCCAAGCGGCCCGCCCCAACAGGGCGGGCCGCTTGGGTTTGTTTTGTTACGCCTTGGGCTTGAAGATCAGGTTGACCAGACGGCCCTTGACCACGATGGACTTGACCAGCTGCATGCCCTCGGCCAGCTTGGCGATCTTGAGCTCGGCCAATGCGGCGGCCCTCCCCGCGGAGTAAACTCCGCGGGGACCCCGCTTTTTCAAAATGCTCGGGCGAAGTGAATTCGCCCTGCGCAATTCTTCGCTGCGCTCAGAATTTACGCCCTGCCGGGCGTGCCGCGCTGGGGCGCGGCCGTGGCCGCCTTACGCGCGGGGCTTAAAGATCAGGTTGACCAGGCGGCCCTTGACGACGATGGACTTTACCAGCTCCATCCCCTCGGCCAGCTTGGCGATCTTGGGCTCAGCCAATGCGGCGGCCACGACGGTCTCGTCGTCGCTGCCGGTGGGGACGACGATGTTGGCCTTCAGCTTGCCGCCCACCTGCACCGCCATCTGGGTGGTGGCGGCGATGGTCTTGCTCTCGTCATAGGTGGGCCAGGGCTGCAGGCACACCTGCCCGCCGTAGCCGGCCATCTCCCACAGCTCCTCGCACATATGGGGGGCGAAGGGGGAAAGCATCAGCAGCAGGGCCTTCATGTCCCCCCGGCTGGCGCCGTTCTGGTAGAAGTCGTTTACCAGAGACATGAGGGCGGCAATGGCGGTGTTGAACTTCATGGCCTCGATGTCCTCAGACACCTTTTTGATGGCCTTGTGGACGGCGGCCTCGTTGGCCTTGGAGTATTCGTCGCCGGTGTGCTCCTTGTCGGTGGCCAGGTTCCACACCCGATCCAGGAAGCGCTTGCAGCCCTTTACGCCGTTGTCAGACCAGGCGGCGGCCTTCTCGAAGTCGCCGATGAACATGATATAGGTGCGCATGGTGTCGGCGCCGTACTGCTCGATGACGTCGTTGGGGTTGACCACGTTGCCCCGGCTCTTGGACATCTTCTCGCCGCCCTCGCCCAGGATCATGCCGTGGCTGGTGCGCTTGTGATAGGGCTCCTTGGTGGGCACGGCCCCGATGTCATACAGGAACTTATGCCAGAAGCGGGAGTACAGCAGGTGCAGGGTGGTGTGCTCCATGCCGCCGTTGTACCAGTCCACGGGGGACCAGTAGTCCAGCGCCTCCTTGCTGGCCAGGGCCTTGTCGTTGTGGGGGTCCATATACCGCAGGAAGTACCAGCTGGAGCCCGCCCACTGGGGCATGGTGTCGGTCTCCCGCTTGGCGGGGCCGCCGCAGCAGGGGCAGGTGGTGTTGACCCAGTCGGTCATCTTGGAGATGGGGCTCTCGCCGTCGTCGGTGGGCTCATAGCTCTCCACCTCGGGCAGCAGCAGGGGCAGCTGATCTTCGGGCACGGGCACCCAGCCGCACTTTTCGCAGCGGATCATGGGGATGGGCTCGCCCCAGTAGCGCTGACGGGAGAACACCCAGTCACGCAGCTTATAGTTCACCTTGGCGTGACCGATGCCCTTGTCCTCCAGCCATTTGGTGATGACGGGGATGGCGTCCTTCACGGTCAGGCCGTTGAGGAAGTCGGAATTGACCAGGATACCGGTGTCGTCCTTGGCGGTAAAGGCGGCCTTCTGCACGTCCTCGCCGCCGGAAACTACCTCGATGATCTCGCAGCCGAACTTCTTGGCGAACTCCCAGTCGCGGTCATCGTGGGCGGGCACGGCCATGATGGCGCCGGTGCCGTAGGTGGACAGGACGTAGTCGGAGATGAAGATGGGGATCTCCTTGCCGGTGACGGGGTTGACCCCCCGCACGCCGTCCAGCTTTACGCCGGTCTTTTCCTTGTTCAGTTCGGTGCGCTCCAGATCGGACTTGGAGGCGGCCTCCTTCTGATAGGCGGTGACGTCGGCGGCGTTGTTCAGCTTGCCGCTCTCCAGCCAGCTCTTGACCAGAGCGTGTTCCGGGGACAGCACCATATAGGTGGCGCCGAACAGGGTGTCGGGGCGGGTGGTGTACACCACGATCTCGTCCCCGGTGGTGGCCTTGAAGGTGACCTCGGCGCCGGTGGAGCGGCCGATCCAGTTCTTCTGCTGGATCTTTACCCGCTCGATGAAGTCCAGGTCGTCCAGATCGTCGATCAGCCGCTGGGCGTATTCGGTGATCTTCAGCATCCACTGGCTCTTCTCCTTGCGGATGACGGGGCTGCCGCAGCGCTCGCACACGCCCTCTACCACTTCCTCGTTGGCCAGGACGCACTTGCAGCTGGTGCACCAGTTGACGGGCATGGTGGTCTTATAGGCCAGGCCGTGCTTGTACAGCTGAAGGAAGATCCACTGGGTCCACTTGTAGTAGGTGGGATCGGTGGTGTCGATCACCCGGTCCCAGTCGAAGGAGTAGCCCAGCATGTGCAGCTGCTTGGTGAAGTTGGCGATGTTCTGCTTGGTGACGATGGCGGGATGGATGTGGTTTTTGATGGCGTAGTTCTCGGTGGGAAGGCCGAAGGCGTCGAAGCCGATGGGGAACAGGACGTTATAGCCGTCCATGCGGCGCTTGCGGGCCACCACGTCCATGGCGGTGTAGGGCCGGGCGTGGCCCACGTGCAGGCCCTGGCCGGAGGGATAGGGGAACTCCACCAGACCGTAGAATTTGGGCTTGGTGGTGTCGCCGGTCTTGGCGGCGAAGGTCTTTTCCTCGCGCCACTTGTTCTGCCATTTCTGCTCGATGGCGGTAAAATCGTATTTCATGTCGGTCTCCTTTATCTCAAGTTTTTTCGGATCGGGGGAAAACAAAACGCCCCGGAGCCTTGCGGCTCAGGGGCGCGAATTGCGCGGTGCCACCCTGATTCGGCCTCCGGTCGCCCGGAAGGCCCTCAGTGTCCCATGGGGACGGACGGATAACGGCGTCGGCCGTTCCGCCCTACTGAAAAGTTCAGGCGGAAAACTCAGGGACCAGTTGTGCCGGAGGCTCCCCGCCGGCTCGCAGCAAACGCCGGCTCTCTGAAGGCGGAGACAGTGGCTTTCTTCCCATCAAAGTCTGTAACAGACACATTCTATCGGTCTGTCCGGCGTTTGTCAAGGGGGGATTTTCACCGCGGGGTGTGGGAGCCGAAGCCGACGGCCAGCCAGATGATCAGGGCGAAATACGCCGCGCACCAGAGCAGCAGCACGGCCCCGATGATGCGGAGGGCGGGACGGTTCCCCCGGCGGAACACCATCACCAGAGAACACACCAGCAGAACGGCATGGACGGCCATGGCGGGATAGCTGAGGAGAAGGGACAGGAAGCTGTCAAGGATCATACCCTGAGACACCATAGAGAATACCTCCCTTTCTGGTCAGTCGGCAGTTTTCAAATATCATTCAGATAAGGCCCCTGTCATTGCGAGCCAGTTCGCAAACTGGCGTGGCAATCCGTTTTTATGACCTTTTTAGATACGGATTCCCACGGCAGTGACATCGGTCACTGCCTCGGAATGACAGATTCTGATTTGTTGAGCGACGCTGGCTATTTCCAGTGTCTCTTTCTTCCCCCGCAAAGGGGGAAAACCGACTTGAATATCCATTATTATACCAGCGGGGGGGGAGATGTCCAGCTGGGGAAAATTAAGATT
>CAKUHV010000055.1 GCA_934659445.1 uncultured Oscillospiraceae bacterium
TCGGCGACGATCTCGGAGTTCTCGCCGCCCATGATGCCCGCCAGACCCACGGCCCGGGTCTCGTCGGCGATGACCAGATGGTTGGCGTTCAGAACGTGCTCCTTGCCGTCCAGAGTGGTCAGCTTCTCCCCCTCCTGGGCCCGGCGGACGATGATCCTGCCGCCCTTCACATAGCGGTAGTCAAAGGCGTGCATGGGCTGGCCGTACTCCAGCATGACGTAGTTGGTGATATCCACGATGTTGTTGATGGGGCGCACGCCCATGCTGCGCAGCCGCTCCCGCATCCACTTGGGGGAGGGGGCGATCTTCACGTTGCGCACCATGCGGGCGGTGTACCGGGGCACCAGGTCGGCGGCGGGGGTCTCCACATCCAGCAGCTCCATCAGGTCGCCCTCCGCGCCGCCCTTCACCTCGGGCTGGTGCAGGCGCAGGGGCTGATCGAAGGTGGCGGCGGCCTCCCGGGCCAGACCGATCACGGACAGGCAGTCGGGGCGGTTGGGGGTGATCTCAAACTCTACCACGTGGTCGTCGGCGTTGATGATGGGCTTGATGTCGTCCCCGGGCTTGCAGTCCTCGCGGAGGACAAAGATGCCGTCGGGGATGCAGTGGGGAAACTCCTTCTGCTCGGCGTGGAGATCGGCCAGGGTGCAGTAGCTGTCTGTTTTGGTGTTGTAAGCCACCAGATCGCCCTCGTGGAGGTTGGCACATACCGTATCGGGGCAGACCGTGGCATTGCCGATGTCGGCGCAGGTGTGGAAGGTGCCGTTTTCCAGCGGCATGACCTCCAGCATTTTGGCGCACACCACGGGGCCGTAGACCTTGTCCCCGGGCTTGATGTCGGCGGGGATGGAGGGCTTGGCGGGGTCGATGGGGTGGTAGTCGTTCAGCAGGGCGGCAGCGGTGATGGCGGCGTAGGGGAAGTCACGCTCGTCCAGGCCCAGCTCGCTCAGGCCGCACATCATGCCGTCGGACACCACGCCCCGCAGCTTGCCTTTTTCGATCTTCTTGCCCCCGGGCAGGGTGGACTTGTGCAGGGCCACGGGCACCAGATCGCCCACGTGGATGTTCCACGCGCCGGTGACGATCTGGATGGGCGCCTCTCTGCCCACCTCCAGCTGGCACACCCACATATGGTCGGAGTCGGGGTGGCGCTCCATGGACAGGATGCGGCCCACCACTACGTTGGAGATCTCGGCCCCCAGATCCTCGGTGACCTCCACCTTGGAGCCGGACAGGGTCATGGCCTCCGCAAAATCTTTATCGCTGGCATCAACGGTGACAAATTCGTTGAGCCATTTACGGCTTAAATTCATAGATAAAACTCCCTTATATGATTCGGTCGAAGTGACCGCCTTGTTTTTTTAAGCCTTCCCCCCTCAGGGGGGAAGGTGCCGCGGAAAGCATGGCGGATGAGGGGACGTACTTCGGGGGGCTGCTTACGAGAGCACCCTCATCCGTCCGGCCTGCGGCCATCCACCTTCCCCCTGCCAGGGGGAAGGCTTGTTCTATCTCGCTTGAGCTTTTTTAAAACTGCTCCAGGAACCGCACGTCGTTCTCGAAGATCAGCCGCAGGTCGGCGATCTTGAACTGCCGCATGGCCAGCCGCTCCAGACCCATGCCGAAGGCCCAGCCGGAGTAGACCTGGGGGTCGATGCCGCTCATCTCCAGCACACGGGGGTGGATCATGCCGGCGCCCAGCACCTCGATCCAGCCCTCGCCCTTACAGGTGGGGCAGCCCTTGCCGCCGCACTTGTGGCACTGCACGTCCATCTCGCAGGAGGGCTCGGTGAAGGGGAAGTGGTGGGGGCGGAAGCGGGTGACGGTGCCCTTGCCGAACAGCTGCTCCATCACGGCGTTCAGGGTGCCCTTCAGGTCGGCCATGGTCACGCCCTTGTCGATGACCATGCCCTCGATCTGGTGGAACATGGGGGAGTGGGTGGCGTCCACCTCGTCCTTGCGGTACACCCGGCCGGGGGCCACGATGCGGATGGGCAGCTTCATGGTCTCCATGGCGTGCACCTGCATGGGGCTGGTCTGGCTGCGCAGCATCACCCGGCTGTCGTTGTCGAAATAGAAGGTGTCCGACCAGTCGCGGGAGGGGTGGCCCTCCTCGGCGTTCAGACGGTCGAAGTTGTAATAGGCCAGCTCGATCTCCGGGCCGTCCAGAATGGTGAAGCCCATGCCCACGAATATGTCCTTGATCTCGTCCAGAGCCACATACATGGGGTGCTTGTGGCCCAGCTTCACACTCTCGCCGGGCACGGTGACGTCCACGGCCTCCGCCTTCAGGCGGGCGTCCATGGCGGTCTGCTCCACCTGAACGGCGGCGCGGTCGATGGCCTGCTCCAGGGCGGCGCGCACCTCGTTGGCCAGCTGGCCCATGGCGGGGCGCTCCTCGGCGGACAGCCTGCCCATCTGCTTGAGCACGGCGGTCAGCTCGCCCTTCTTGCCCAGATATTTCACCCGCAGCTCGTCCAGCTGGGCGCGGTCATTGACCTGCTCCAGGGCGGCCAGGGCCTGGGCCCGGATGCTTGCTAACTGTTCTTTCATAATGAAACCTTCTCCTTTGCGGTGTAGTTTATGTTGGGAACCCTCCCCGGCGGGGAGGGGTAGGGAAAACTCAGAAGCACCGGCTGACCGGGCGGTCCATGGACACGGTCTTCCGGGGCAGACTGTAAAAGCCCTTTGACAGGTCGGCCACCCCCTCGCGGGTCAGCACGGTCATGGCGAAGCGGCCCGCGATGTAGTCGGCGGCCCAGGAGTCCTTCACCCCGTAGGGGTAGGCGAAGTAGAGCACCTCGTTGCCCAGCTCCTCCTCCAGCCGCCGGGCGCTCTTTTCGATGTCGCCGATCACCCGGGTCTGAAAGCCCTCCCGACTCTCCCCCTTCAGCCGCTGGATGCCGTTGGGGCTGCCGGCAATGTAAGCGCCGTTGCGCTCGTCCAGATTGTGCAGCCAGTAGGTGTGCGAGCCGAACTCCACCAGCCCGGACATGGACATCTCCCGGCACATATCCCAGGTGAGGTAGGTGGGGGCCTCCTCGTCCAGTCGGCCGCAGATCACGGCGATCACCGCCTTGGTCTCCAGCTTCTGAAGAATGGGAAAGGCCAGCTCGTAATTGCTGCGGTAGCCGTCGTCCAGGGTGATCATCACCGCCTTCTCGGGCAGGGGCACGCCCTCCACCAGATCCCGGGGGAGTACGGCGGTGTAGCCGTTGTCCGCCAGCCAGCGCAGGTCCTCTTCAAAACGCTGGGCGGTGACCACCATGGAGTTGCCGTTCACCTCGGCTTCGGTCTGCACCAGATGGTGATACATCAAAACAGTGACCTTGTGGCGGCTCTTGGCGGAGTATGAGGTGACCCTGGTCTCCACCGGGGGAACGGGGGTGTACTCCGGCTCCGGCTCCTGGGGCGGGGCGGGCTGATTTGCCGCCGACAGCAGGAAGCACAGGGTGAGCAGGGATGCGAGCAGTCGCTCCATGGGGAACTCCTTTCAGGGCATGAAAAAAGCCCTTCCTCCCAAAGAAATTGGGACGAAAGGCATCACCCTCCGCGGTACCACCCGCATTCGCGCCCCACAGGGACGCGCACTCAACATTCCGGTAACGGCGGAAGACCCGTCCCGCTCTCGCGGGCCGCTCCCGGGCGAACCAAGCCGTTCTCTGTCCCGGGGCGGCTTTCAGCCGGCGGCCGCCCCTCTCTGTAGGAGAAAAAAGCTATTTTCCCGTTCTTCGCATTTGAACACCACTTTTTATATCATAAAATGTCTTGAAATGCAAGGGGAAATAGGGTATCATAAGCCTTGGTTTTGTGAAAAATTTCCCTGTATGGGGGCGGAGTTTCCGGCAGCTTTCACCGGAGACGGGAAAATACCGGCCGCTGCGGGCCGCGCTCCGGAACAGGAGAGCCCCGGCCCGCGCCGGGATTTACGGAGGAAAAAGCATGATCGAGTTACAGCACCTCTGCTACGATGTAGAGCAGGACGGCGAGCTGAAGCACATTCTGAAGGACATCAGCCTGACCATTGACGAGCGCTTTGTGGCCATCACCGGCCCCAACGGGGGCGGCAAGTCCACTCTGGCCAAGGTGATTGCCGGTATTCTGCCCCCTACTCAGGGGCGCATTCTGTTTGACGGGGAGGACATTACCGACCTGTCCGTCACCGACCGGGCCCGCCGGGGCATCAGCTTTGCCTTTCAGCAGCCGGTGCGCTTCAAGGGGCTTACGGTGAAGGATCTGATCACTCTGGCCGCCGGGCGGCCCATCGGCGTGCCCGAGGCCTGCGAGTATCTGTCTGAGGTGGGTCTGTGCGCCAAGGACTATATCGACCGGGAGCTGGATACCTCCCTGTCCGGGGGCGAGGTCAAGCGCATCGAGATCGCCATGATCATGGCCCGGGCCACCAAGCTGTCCCTGTTCGACGAGCCGGAGGCCGGCATCGACCTGTGGTCCTTCTCCAACCTGATCAAGGTGTTTGAGCATCTGCACGAGAAGATCAACGGCTCTATCATCATCATCTCCCATCAGGAGCGTATCCTGAATATTGCCGACCGGGTCATCGTGCTGGCCGACGGGCAGGTAAAGCAGGACGGCAGGCGGGAGCAGATCCTGCCCGAGCTGCTGGCCGCCCCCACCGTGTGCAGCGCGCTGGCGGACAAGGTCCACTGAGAAGGGAGAGGTTGCTTTATGATCGACGCGATCCAGAAGAGCCTGCTGGAAAAGGTGGCAGAGCTCCACGACGTGCCCGAAGGGGCCTATAACATCCGGGCCAACGGCAAGAAGGCCGCCCGGGGCACCACCGCCAACATCGACATCGTCACCAAGGACGACAAGGATGGTATTGATATCATCATCAAGCCGGGAACCAGGAACGAGTCTGTCCACATCCCCGTGGTCCTCAGCGAGAGCGGCCTGCAGGACATGGTGTACAACGACTTCTTTGTGGGCGAGGGCAGCGACGTGACCATCGTGGCCGGCTGCGGCATCCACAACTGCGGCGTGCAGCAGTCCCGCCACGACGGCATCCACACCTTCTATGTGGGCAAGAACGCCCGGGTGCGCTATGTGGAGCGCCACTACGGCGAGGGGGACGGCGGCGGAGAGAATGTGATGAACCCCACCACTGTGGTCCACCTGGAGGAGGGGGCCTATATGGAGATGGAGACCACCCAGATCAAGGGCGTGGACTCCACCCTGCGGGAGACCCGGGCCGACCTGGGCCCCGACTCCACCCTGATCATCAAGGAGAAGGTGATGACCCACGGCAAGCAGCACGCCAAGTCTGATTTCACCGTGGATCTCAACGGCAAGGGCTGCCGCACCAACGTGATCTCCCGGTCTGTGGCCCGGGGGGACTCCAGGCAGACCTTTATGGCCCGCATCAACGGCAACAGCGAATGCTACGGACACTCCGAGTGTGATGCCATCATCATGGACAACGGCGTGGTGGCTGCCATTCCGGAGGTCACCGCCTACTGCGTGGACGCCCAGCTGGTGCACGAGGCGGCCATCGGCAAGATCGCCGGGGAGCAGCTGATCAAGCTGCAGACCCTGGGCCTGACCGAGCGGGAGGCCGAGGAGCAGATCGTCAACGGCTTCCTCAAGTAAAGAAATTTAATCATATAGCATAAGGGGACGTATTGCGTCCAATGTCGCTAAGTTATGGGCCTGTCATTGCGAGCCAGTTCGCAAACTGGCGCGGCAATCCGTTTTCTCAAACTTTGGGAATACGGATTCCCACGGCAGTGACATCGGTCACTGCCTCGGAATGACAGATTCCACTTAACGAAATGACATTGGAGGGGCGTCCCCTTATTTTTTAGGAGGGAAAGCGATGAACAGTGCGGATACACTTCAGTTTCGTCTTCCGCGTCGTCCCCGTCAGTCCCACAAGGGAGACTTCGGCCGGGTGCTGATCCTGGCGGGGAGCGAGGGCTATACCGGCGCGCCGGTGCTGGCCGCCCGAGCAGCCCTGCGCACGGGGGCGGGGCTGGTGTTCCTGGGGGTGCCCCGGGAGATCTACCCCATCATCGCGGTAAAGTGCGACGAGGCCATGCCCTTCCCCCTGCCGGATGATCGCAAGGCGATCCTTGACCGGGCCGCGGGGTGTGACGCGGTGCTGATCGGCCCCGGTCTGGGACGGAGGCCGGGGACGGAGCGGCTGGTTCTGCATCTGCTGGAGGAGCTGGCGGCCCCGGTGGTGCTGGACGCCGACGGCATAAATGCCCTGTCCGGGCATATAGATGTGCTGGACGGCAGACAGGCGCCCACGGTGCTCACCCCCCACGAGGGGGAGTTTGCCCGGCTGACCGGATGCGCCCTTCCCATAGGCGACCGCCTGTCCGCCGCCCGAGGCTTTGCTGCCGCCCACCGCTGCACCGTGGTGCTGAAGGGACACGGGACGGTGACCGCAGCCCCGGACGGCCGGGTGTGGGTCAATCCCACCGGAAACCCCGGTATGGCCAAGGGGGGCAGCGGAGACGTGCTGGCGGGGATGACCGCCGCCCTGTGGGGACAGAGACTGCTGCGGCGGGGGGAGGACGACCTGCCCCGTCTGGCTGCGGCGGCGGTGTATTACCACGGTCTGGCGGGGGACCTGTGCGCCGGACGCTTTGGGGAGTATGCCATGCTGCCCGGGGACATGATCGAGGCCCTGCCTGAAGTTTTGAAGGGGCAGGAGGATTAGGAGGAAATGCCGTGCGCAAGGGGCTGCTTTGCGTACTAATGATGGGGCTGCTGTTTCTGTCCGCCTGTGGGGCGGAGGGGGGCGTCAGTCCGGAGGAGGAGCTGGCCCTGACCATCCGGGGGGAGTATCTGGCCATGGCCGGGTGCACCGCCCAGCTGTCCGTCACTGCGGACTACGGCCAGCGGGTGTATGACTTTGAACTGGACGCTGCCGTGACCGGGGAGGAGACCGCCCTCACCCTGACTGCGCCGGATACCGTGGCGGGGATCGCCGCCCGGGTGACCGGGGAGACGGGGACGCTGGAGTACGACGGCCTGATCCTGGACACCGGGGAGCTGGGGCCCGACGGCCTGTCCCCCATGTCCGCCTTTCCTGCCCTGCTGACGGCGGCGAAAAGCGGCTTTCTCACAGCCTGCGCCATGGAGGAGCGGGAGGGGGAGGAACTGCTGCGGGTGACCTGCGGAGCGCCGGACGCCGCCCCCGGCGAGGGGGTGGAGACGGTGCTGTGGTTCCGCCCGGACACCCACGAGCTGACCGGCGGCGAGATCTGGGCGGAGGGGGTGCGGGTCATCTGCTGCCGGTGCAAAAATTTCCGCCTGACACAGTGAAACGCCGCTTTACGCCGGGGGCAGGATGTGATAGAATAACCGTGAAAATCACAAGATGAGGAGCGGAAATGACCGCAATGACCGATACGACATTTATGCGCACCTGGGCGGAGATCGACCTGGATGCTTTGGACCATAACTATCGCGCCCTGCGGGGAGAGACGGAGGAGAGCTGCCGCTTTCTGGGCCTGTGCAAGGCCAACGCCTACGGCCACGGAGCGGCCCACATCGGGCCGGAGCTCCAGCGCCTGGGGGCGGAGATGCTGGCGGTGGCCTGCGTGGATGAGGCGGTGGAGCTGCGCCGGGCCGGCGTGACCATCCCCGTTCTGTGTCTGGGCCAGGTGCCCGCCCAGCTGGCCCCCATGCTGGCGGAGTACCATGTGACCCAGATGGTGGAGGATCTGGACACGGGCAGGGCCCTGTCCGCCGCCGCCGTGGCCGCGGGGTGCGAGATCACCGTCCATGTGAAGATCGACACGGGAATGAGCCGCCTGGGCTTCCTCTGGCGGCAGGGGGAGGACAACAGCAGGGTGCTGGACGACATTGCCGCCCTGCTGGCCCTGCCCGGCATCCGGGGGGAGGGGCTGTTCACCCATCTGGCCAACGCCGACGGGGACGAGGACTACACCATGGCCCAGTTCACCCGCTTTTTAGAGGCCCGGGACGCCCTGAAGGCCCGGGGCATTGAATTTGAGATCTGCCACTGCGCCTCCAGCGCGGCGGTTCTGAAGTACCCCTGCACCCATCTGGACATGATCCGGCCCGGGCTGGCCCTGTACGGCTTCTCCCCCATGGGGGAGGACGACGAGCCCGAGCTGAAGCCGGTGCTCACCCTGAAAAGCCGGGTGGCCGCCGTGCGGGCCCTGCCCAAGGGAACGCCGGTGAGCTACGGCTGCACCCAGGTGCTCCGGCGGGACAGCAGGCTGGCGGTGGTGCCCATCGGCTATGGGGACGGCTATCCCCGGGCCCTGTCCGGGCGCATGGAGATGCGCATCCGGGGGCAGCTGTGCCCCATCGTGGGCCGGGTGTGCATGGATATGTGCATGGTGGACGTTACCGACGTGCCCGAGGCGGCGGCGGGGGACGTGGCCACGGTGTACGACGGCCACCTGCTGGAGCGGGCCGCCGCCCTGGCGGGCACCATCCCCTATGAGCTGATGTGCGACGTGAACCCCCGGGTGCCCCGGGTGTATCTCCGGGGCGGGCGGCAGGTGTGACCGCCGCCCCGCCGCAGGCATAGGATGGCTTGGAGCGCCGGGCGAAGGCCCGGGGCGGAAAGGTACGGCGGAGTTTTGACCCAACAGGTATAAATTTCGCCGCCCCGTGGGACAATCATAGTGCAGCGTTACATAGCCCCCGGGGGAGCTGTAACGCCGCGCTATCTTCCTGCGGAGTGTGAGCAACGTGGAAAACATGGTAAAGCGGGGCGACATTTTTTATGCCGACCTCAGTCCCGTAGTGGGCAGCGAGCAGGGGGGCGTGCGGCCTGTGCTCATCGTGCAGAACGACACGGGCAACCGCCACAGCCCCACCGTGATCGCCGCCGCCATTACCTCTCAGACGGGAAAGGCCCGCCTGCCCACCCATATCTCTCTGGCTCCGGCCAGCTGCGGCCTGCCCAAGGAGTCGGTGATCCTGCTGGAGCAGATCAGGACCCTGGATAAGCGCCGCCTGCGGGAGCACATGGGCCATCTGGACGAGGGGCAGATGCGCCGGGTGGATACCGCCATTGCGGTGAGCTTCGGCCTGCATACAGAGGGAATGGCGTGAAAGGGGCCGGCCTGCCGGCCCCTACATAGAAGCAGCTGTTTGACACAGAGAAAAGGAGCGGACCAATGAAAAAACAAAAGAGAATGGCGGCCGGCCTGCTGGCCGCAGTGCTGGTGACGGCGGCGGTCGGCTCGGCATTTGCCGCCGGGGACAAGAGCGACCCGCTGGTCACCCTGAGCTATCTGGAGCAGACGGTGATCCCCGCCATCGTCCAGCAGGCAGAGAAGGCCGCCGACAGCAAAAAGTCCGCCCTGACGGCGGAGTTTGACAAGAAGCTGGCGGAGTATGAAAAGCAGCTGAACAGCAGCTCCTCCGGCAGCGACAGCGCAACCTACTCTGTGGTCACCCTCAGTCAGGGCCAGCAGCTGAAGCTGGAGGTGGGGTGCGAGGTGATGCTGCGCGTGGGCGCGGCCACTGTGGTGTCCGGCACGGAGCCAGGGCTGATCGATGTCACCACCGGCGGCGCCCTGAACAACGGAAAGTCCCTGGAGAAGAACCACCTGTATATGGCCACCATCGCCGACCGGGCGGTGAAGGCCGGCGCGGCCACGGTGAAGCTGCTGATCCGGGGGGGCTATACCCTGGCGTGAAGCTGTGGGGCTGCCATCTCAATACGGAAGGCGAAAGCCTTCCGTATTTTTTTGTTGCCCTTCGACAGGGTGCGGCGGAATGCGACCGGTGGCTGCCGTATAATGGGGACAACAGCCGCCGGAAGGGCGGAAAATCGGAGAAAAGGAGCGGGAGCTATGCCGGTAGACTGCACGGAGGAGGGCCGCGTTCTGCGGGCCAGAGTGACGGGTGAGTTGGACCACCATCGGGCCAGAGAGGTGATGGAGGAGCTGGACCGCCGTATCGATCTGCTGCTGCCCCTGCGGCTGACGGTGGATCTTTCGGAGCTGACCTTTACCGACAGCTCCGGCATCGCGGTGCTGCTGCGCACCTGGCGGCACATGCAGGAGGTAGGGGGGCGAATGTCCGTCATCCGCACCCCCGAGCAGGCCCGGCGGGTCTTTCAGGCCGCCGGACTGGACAAGCTGATCCCGTTCGCGTAAGGAGGAAAAGAGGATGACCGTACATAATCAGGTGATCATGGAGTTCCCCAGCCGCTCGGCCAACGAGGGCTTTGCCCGGGCGGCGGCGGCCTGCTTTGCCGCCCAGCTGGACCCCACCCTGGAGGAGCTCAACGACATCAAGACCGCGGTGAGCGAGGCGGTGACCAACGCCATCGTTCACGCTTATCCCAACTCCATCGGCAAGGTGCGCCTGCGTCTGCGTCTGCGGGACGACAACGTGGTGGAGATGGTGGTGCGGGACTGGGGCGTGGGCATTGCCGATGTGGAGCAGGCCCGCGCACCCCTGTACACCACCGGAGGCGTGGAGCGGGCGGGCATGGGCTTTACCATCATGGAGAGCTTTATGGACCGGGTGAAGGTGCGCTCCAAGCCGGGAAAGGGCACCGTGGTCACCCTGTCCCGGCAGATCAGCCGCCGGGAGGCCCGGTGAATGGGGCGCCCTCCGCCCCGGAGCTGCTCCAGGCGGCCCGGGAGGGGGACGACGGCGCCTGCGGGCAGGTGCTGGAGGAGAACCAGGGGCTGATCTGGTCGGTGGTGCGGCGGTACTACGGCCGGGGCGTGGAGCCGGACGACCTGTATCAGCTGGGCTGTCTGGGCTTTCTCAAGGCGGTCCGGGGGTTCGACCCCACCTACGGCACCCAGTTCTCCACCTACGCCGTGCCTAAGATCGCCGGGGAGATCCGCCGCTTTCTGCGGGACGACGGGCCGGTAAAGGTCAGCCGGGGGCTGAAAGAGCGGGCGGGGACCATCCGCGCCGCTCTGCTCCGCCTTGAGGAGCGGCTGGGCCGGGAGCCCACCCTGTCCGAGCTTGCGGCGGACACCGGGCTGACCCCGGAGGACATCGCCGCAGCCCAGACGGCGGCAGAGCCGGTGCTGTCCCTTCAGGGGGAGACGGGCGACAGCGGCCTGACGCTGGAGGGACTGCTGGGGGACGACGGGATCGAGGAGGACGCGGTGGAGCGGTTGGCTCTGCGGGGGGCGCTGGAGGAGCTGCCGGAGCGGGAGCGGACGGTGCTGGCCCTGCGGTATTACCGGGGGATGACACAGTCCCGGTGCGCCCGGATCATGGGTGTGTCCCAGGTGCAGATCTCCCGGCTGGAGCGCCGGGGGTTGGACACCCTGCGCCGCCGCCTGACTGGGGAATAAGGGAATTATTAGAAGAAAAGCAGCAGCACATATAGATACGGGAAGGAAGATAGTTACGAAAGACAAGGCCCGCAGGCCAGAGCGAGCGGGCA
>CAKUHV010000056.1 GCA_934659445.1 uncultured Oscillospiraceae bacterium
CCTGGGCACCCCGAACGGAGCGGACTTTGCGACGAGTCGTCAGTGGGCCTCCGCCCAGCTCTCCCCCGCCGCTGTCTCCGCCAGCAGGCGCACGGGCAGGCGCTGGGCTGCCACCGACTCCATCTCCTCCTTCACCAGGGCGCAGACCCGCTGGGCCTCCCCCTCCGGGCACTCCACGATGAGCTCGTCGTGCACCTGGAGCACCAGGCGGCCCTCCAGCCCCTCAGTGCGCAGGCGATCCCGCACCCGGATCATAGCCAGCTTAATAATGTCGGCGGCGGTGCCCTGGATGGGGGCGTTCAGGGCCACCCGCTCGCCGAAGGAGCGGGTGTTGAAGTTGGAGGATTTCAGTTCCGGCACCCAGCGGCGGCGGCCGAACAGGGTGGTCACATAGCCGTCCTGGCGGGCCTGCTCCACCACGTGGTCCATATAGGCCCGGACGCCGGAGTAGTGCTGGAAGTACTTCTCCATATACTCCTTTGCCTGGGCCACGGTGACCCCGATGTCCTGGGACAGGGAGAAGGCGGAGATGCCGTACACGATGCCGAAGTTCACCGCCTTGGCGGAGCGGCGCATAAGGGGGGTGACCTCCTCCACGGGCACGCCGAACACCTGCGAGGCGGTGATGGTGTGCACGTCCTCCCCGTGGTTGAAGCCGTCGATCATGGCCTGATCCCGGGCCATACAGGCCAGCAGGCGCAGCTCGATCTGGGAGTAGTCCGCGTCCACCAGCACCCGCCCCTTGGGGGCCACGAACATCTTCCGCAGCTGGGCGCCCAGCTCGGTGCGCACGGGGATGTTCTGCAGATTGGGCTCGGTGGAGGACAGCCGCCCGGTGGCGGTGACCGTATTCTGGAAGCTGGTGTGGATGCGCCCGTCAGGGGCGATCACTTTACCCAGCCCATCGGCGTAAGTGGATTTCAGCTTGGTCAGCTGGCGGTACTCCAGAATGCTCTCGATGATGGGGTGCTGGCCCCGCAGCTTGTCCAGCACCTCGGCGTTGGTGGAGTAGCCCGTCTTGGTCTTCCTCACCGGGGGCAGGCCCAGCACCTCGAACAGCACCCGGCCCAGCTGCTGGGTGGAGTTAATGTTGAAGGTCTCCCCCGCCAGCTCGTAAATGCCGGCCTGCACCTGGTCGATGCGCCCGGACAGCATCTCCCCGAACTCCGCCAGAGCCTTCCGGTCGATGAGGAAGCCCTCGGTCTCCATCTCTGCCAGCACGGTGCACAGGGGCAGCTCCACCGTCTGATACAGCTCCCACATATCCAGCTCCTTCAGCCGCTGGGTCAGGGTGTCCGTCAGCGCGCCGATGAGGGCGCAGTGGGACGTAAGGACCCCGCAGGAGACGGCAAGGTCGGCCAGAGGGCCGAAGGCCCCCTCGTTCAGATAGTCGGACGCCTTGGCAAACTGGTGGTTATAATAGGTAAGCCCCAGCTTCTCCAGGTCGTAGCTGCCGTCGGTGGGGGCCAGAAGATAGGCAGCCACCTCTGTGTCGAACACAAAGCCGCCGGGGGCGATGCCCTCCTCCAGCAGGGCGCGGCACAGGGCCTTCACCCCGTGGGCCGCCTTTTTGATGTCGGGGGCGAACAGCCCCCTCAGGAATTCGTTGTAGCAGTCCAGACTGTCCGCCCGGACAATGGCGGCGCGGCTCTCCTCCGGGGACAGCCAGCACTCCACGCACACCACATCCAGAGAAGGCAGGGCCAGCACGTCTACCCGCTCTCTGGTGCGCCACAGGGCCAGCAGCTCCTCCATGCGGGTCCGGTCGGTGACCGTCTCGCTGGTGCAGGTACAGGCGAGCTCCGCCTTTTCCTCAACCTGTCCCTCCCCCTGGGGGGCGGTGAGGTGGTATTTGTCAATGAGCTTGGAAAACTCCAAATCCAAAAACAGCTGATACAGCCGGGCGTTATCCACCTCCCGGCGCAGGCAGTCCTCCGGCTTGAAGTCGATGGGGGCGTCGGTGCGGATGGTGGCCAGGTCATAGGACATACGGGCGTCCCGCTCCCCCTCCGTCAGCTTTTTCAGGGCGGCGGGCTTCAGGCCCAGCTCGTCCAGATGGGCGTACAGGTCGTCGATGGCGGGGTACCTGGCCAGCAGAGCCATGGCGGTCTTCTCCCCGATGCCCTTCACCCCGGGGATATTGTCGGAGCTGTCCCCCATAAGGGCCTTCAGGTCGATGATGTGGATGGGGTCGAAGCCGTAGGCAGCCCGGAAGGTCTCCGGCGTCATCTCCCTGGTGGTGGTCTGTCCCATGCGGGTGGACACCAGGCGGACGGTGGTGCGGTCGCCGATCAGCTGCAGGGAGTCCTTGTCCCCGGTGACGATCTCCGTGTCCCACCCGGCGGCGGTGTCCTTGGCTGCGATGGTGCCCAGCAGGTCGTCCGCTTCCCAGCCATCCAGTTCGTACATGGGGATGTTCATGGCGGACAGCACGTCCTTCAGAATGGGCATCTGACTGGCCAGCTCCTCGGGCATCCCCTTGCGCTGGGCCTTATAGCCCTCATAGGTCAGGTGGCGGAAGGTGGGGGCCTTGCGGTCGAAGGTGACGCACAGGGCGTCGGGTCTGCTGTCCTCCAGCTGTTTGTTCAGGATGTTCAGAAAGCCCAGCACCGCATTGGTGGGCTGGCCCGACCGGGTGGTCAGATTCTGGCTGACCCCGTAAAAGGCGCGGTTGACGATGGAGTTTCCGTCCAGTGCCATCAGTTTCATGGTAAAGTCCCCCGTTCTCCGGCATCGCCGGCAGTCGGCATAATAGTATAGCAGAAATTTCCCGTCTATTCAAGGGCGGTCCGGGCGGTGCGCACCAGATAGTCCATGGCCTGAACGGGATAGCGGCCCACGGCGGTCTCGCCGGTGAGCATCAGGGAGGCCGCCCCGTCCAGCACGCCGTTATAGACGTCCATCACCTCTGCCCGGGTGGGCACAGGGCGCTGCTCCATAGACCACAGCAGCTGGGTCACCAGGCAGAAGGGCCGCCCCGCCGCCCGGCAGCAGGCGGCGATGTCCTTCTGCACCCGGGGCAGCTTCCAGAGGGCCATGGAGTTGCCCAGATCCCCCCGGGCGATGCACACCTCGTCCGCCTCAGCCGCAATCTGTTCCATTCTGGCAAGGCCCGTGCGGTTTTCGATCTTGGCCATGATCTTCACCCGGCCCAGCCCCCGGTCGTCCAGGGCCTTCCGCACCGTGTTCAGATCCTCTGTCCCCCGGACAAAGGGCTGCAGGATGTGGGTCACGCCCCAGCGCCCCGCGTCGTCCAGATCGGTCAGATCCTCCGCCGTCAGGGCGGGGGTGTCGGGCTCTACCCCCAGAATGGCCAGATTTTTTCTGCTTTTCAGCGTTCCGCCCCGGAGCACCCGGCACAGGATCGTCTGCTTTCCCTGGCGCAGGACCTTTAGGAGCAGAGCACCGTCATCCAGAGCCATTTCCCGCCCGGGCTGGGCGCAGCGCAGCGTGGCCTCCGTCACGGGGATGCCGCCCCGCCCCATCAGGATCTCCGCCCCCTCCCGCAGCTTCAAGGGACCAGACAGAACGCCCACCCGCAGCTCCGGCCCCCGCAGGTCGATGATCAGCTTGGGCTCTACCCCCGCCCGGCGGGCAGCGGCCTGAAGGCTCGCCAGCACAGGTGCGCTCTCCGCCAGCGTGGTGTGGGACAGGTTCAGCCGCGCGCCGGTCATACCCGCCCGAAACATCTGATAAAGGGTGTCTTCCTTCGCACAGGAAGCCCCCAATGTGCCGTAAAAATCCATGGTATCCCCCTCTTTCCTGTCTTTATTATGCCTTATAGGACGGGAGCGGTCAAGCGGGACCGGAAATCTTCATTGGTTTTTCATAGACTTTTCCTCCGCTGTATGCTAAAATAAGCGCTGTATAGAAATTTTCCCCTGTGCCATTGGAGTGAATCACTTGAAAAAGAATATATTAGGTGTTCAGTTTGATGATCTGACCATGCAGGAGGCCGCCCAGCGGGGCAAGGAGCTGCTGTGCTCCCAGGGCTTCCACTATGTGGTCACCCCCAACCCGGAATTCCTGCTGGCGGCAGAGAAGGACGGGCAGTTCCGCGTCCTGCTCAACGGGGCCGATCTGGTGCTGCCCGACGGCATCGGGGTCATCTACTCCGCCAAGCTGCTGGGCCGCCCCCTGAAGGAGCGGGTCCCCGGCATCGACTTTGCCAGCGCCATGCTGTCCACCCTGGACTATCTGGGCGGGCGGCTGTATCTGCTGGGCGCCAAGCCCGGCGTGGCCGAGGAGGCGGGCCGCCGTATTCTGGCCCAATACCCCCACATCGTCCTGTGCGGCACCCAGGACGGCTACTTCAAGGACGACGCCCAGGCCGCCCGGCAGGCGGCTCAGGCCAGACCCGACCTGATGTTCGTCTGTCTGGGGGCCCCCAAACAGGAGAAGTGGATGGCCCAGTACGGCCCATCCACCGGGGCCAGGCTGGCCATCGGTCTGGGCGGCGCACTGGACGTGTTCGCGGGCAACATCGAGCGCGCGCCGGAGGTCTGGCAGAAGCTGGGGCTCGAGTGGGCCTACCGTCTGAAGAAGGAGCCCCGGCGCATCGGCCGCATGGCCAAACTGCCCCTTGTGCTGGTAAAGGCCGCAGGACAGCGCCTGTCCGGCAGGAAGGAGGGAGGCTGAATGTCCGGCAAGATCATCGTGTTCGAGGGGACGGACGGCTCCGGCAAGTCCACCCAGTTCAAGCTGCTGTGCAGCCGGGTCAGTCAGAAGGGCAAGTCCTTCCGCAAGCTGGTGTTCCCCCGGTATGAGCAGCCCTCCTCCGCCCTGATCCGTATGTATCTGGGGGGAGAGTTCGGCGGAGAGCCCGGGGATGTGAACCCCTACGCCGCCTCCGCCTTTTACGCCGTGGACCGCTACGCCTCCCTGAAGCAGGACTGGGGGGACTACTACCGGGACGGGGGGCTGATCCTAACCGACCGGTACACCACCTCCAACGCCGTCCACCAGGGGGCCAAGTGCAGCCCGGAGGAGCGCCCCGCCTTTCTGCGCTGGCTGGACGACTTTGAGCACGACAAGCTGGGTCTGCCCCGGGCGGATCTGGTACTCTATCTGGATATGCCCACAGCAAAGTCTGTGGAGCTGCTGCGCAGCCGCGAGGCGGCCACCCACACCAGGGCGGACATCCACGAGCTGGACACCAGGTACCTGTCCCTGTGCAGGGAGAGCGCTTTACAGGCCGCGGATACGCTGGGCTGGACGGTGATCCCCTGCGTCGATGCTCAGGGGGAGCTGCGCTCCATTGACGAGATCCACCGGCAGATCTGGACCCTTGTCCAGCCCCTGATCTGAGAGGAGAACTTTATGGTCTATATTTTTCTGGCCCCCGGCTTTGAAGAGGCGGAGGCCCTTGTCCCCGCCGACCTGCTCCGCCGGGCTGGCATAGACACCGCTCTGGCGGGCACGGATCACGGCCCGGTGGCGGGCGGCCACGGCATCGCCGTGCTGCCGGACATGGAGCTGTCCCAGGTGGAGCTGGAGGACGCGGAGATGCTGGTGCTGCCCGGCGGGGGGCGCGGCGTAGAAAATCTGGCCTGCTGCCCCCAGGTGGAGCAGCTGATCCGTCTGGCCGCCGCCCAAGGCATCCCCGTCGCCGCCATCTGCGCCGCCCCCACCCTGCTGGCCCGCTGGGGCCTGCTGGAGGGCAGGCGGGCCGTATGCTTCCCCGGGCTTGAGGACAAGCTGACCGGGGCCCGCCCCACAGACGCGTCCGTCGTCCCCGACGGCGCCTTCATCACCGCCCGCGCCGCCGGCTCCGCCTTCGACTTCGGGCTGGAGCTGGTGAAGGCTCTGGCCGGAGGGGAAAAAGCCGAGGAGGTGCGGCGCAGTGTCCACTATCGCTGAGGAAAAGGCCGCCCTGCGCGCCGCGGTGCGCGCCAGACTGGACGCCATGAGCGAGCAGGAGCGCCGGACAAGCGACGATGCCCTGTTCCGCCGCTTTCTGGAGCTGCCCCAGGTGCAGAGGGCCCGCACCATCTTTGCCTTCTGGGGGATGCATGTGCGCGAGCCGGACACCGGCCGCCTGGTGGAGCTGCTGACCGCAGCGGGAAAGCGGGTGGCCCTGCCCCGCACCATGCCCCAGCGGCAGATGGAGCTGCGCCAGTTCACCACCCGGGAGCGGATGGCCGCCGGCCCCTATGGCATCCGGGAGCCAGACGAGAGCTGCCCCCTTATCGCCCCGGAGGAGATCGACCTTGTGATGATCCCCGCCGTGTGCTGCGACAGGCAAGGCATGCGTCTGGGCCAGGGCGGCGGCTACTATGACCGCTGGCTGGAGGCCCACCCCTGTCCCACCGTATGTATGTGCCGGGACGCTATCCTTCAGGACAAGGTGCCCACTGAGGCCCACGACTGCCCCGTGGACGTGGTGCTCACCGAGACCCGCATCCTGCCCTGACGCTCGGAAGCTGTGAAAGTACGGAGCTGTCGATAAAGTAATAATACGTAGAGATACGGGAAGGAAGATAGTTTACGAAAGAAACCCAGAAGGGGTGTCTTTCGTTTTTAATCATAAGATTTCAGAACTTTTGTAAAGCTCTGAAATCTTGCTCGGCTTGTCGAAAAGTTTTTTCGACAAGCCGAGGGACGGGGCAAAGCCCCGTCCCCGGTCCTGTGTAGCCCGCTCAGCAGCCGCAGCCGCAGTTGCTGCCGCACCCGCAGCCGTTGTCGCAGCCGCACCCGTTCCCGCAGCCGCCGCAGCAGCACAGCAGGATGATGATCAGGATGATGATCCACAGGCAGCCGCAGCCGCCCCAGCCGTTATTCCCACAACACATTTCGTTTCACCTCGCATGTCTGGGCGGGGGTCTCCCGTCCGTTCTGCCCCATCCTATGGCCGCCCCCCGCCGCCGGTGACAGGGCGCGCCCACTTTATTTGTTAGGAGCTGACCCAATGGCACAGGAAAGAAGAAGCCACACCCAGGGCGGCGGCCGCTATGACGACCGCCCCCGCCCCCAGCGCCGCCGCTCCAGCGGCCGCGCCATGGGCTTTGCCATGATGTACGTCATCGTGGTCATCGGCGTGTCCGCCCTGCTGGCCTGTCTGGGCTGGATCGCCGCCAACGACGTGCTGGCCCTGAACAAGACCTATAAGGAGGAGACCGTCACCATTACTCAGGAAATGATCCGAGAGGACGGCACCGCCGACATCGGTCAGGTCTCCAGGCTGCTGAAGGAGAAGGGGCTGATCCAGTACAGGGGGCTGTTCGGTCTGTTCTCCTCCATCACCCACGGGAAGAACAAGATCATCGCCGGTTCCTTCACCCTGAACACCGACATGGACTACCGCGCATTGATCTCCGGCATGAGCTGGAGCTCCTCCACCAAGGCCAAGGTGAACGTGACCATTCCGGAGGGCTATACCGTGGCCCAGATCTTCCAGCTGCTGGAGGACAATAACGTGGCCAGCATGGAGGATCTGAACGAAATGGCCGCCGACCACGACTATGCCTTCTCCTTCCTGCAGGACATCCCCCTGGGGGACCCCGCCCGGCTGGAGGGCTACCTCTTCCCCGACACCTATGAGTTCACCACCCCCCACAGCGCCCTGTATGTCATCAACAAGATGCTGGTGCGCTTTGACGAGGTGTTCACCGACGAGATGCGCGCCGAGGTGGAAAAGAGCGGCCAGACCATCCACGAGGTGCTCACTGTGGCCTCCCTCATCGAGCGGGAGACCGACGGCGCCGACCAGAAGCGCATCGCCTCGGTCATCTACAACCGCCTGAACAACCCCACGGCGGAGACCGTGGGCCTGCTGCAGATCGACGCCACCCTGACCTATATCAACGGCGGCCGGGTGCCTGTGGAGGCGGACAAGCAGATCGACTCCCCCTATAACACCTACAAGTACAAGGGCCTGCCCCCCGGACCCATCGCCAGCCCCGGCCTGAAGGCCATTCAGGCGGCCATGGAGCCGGAAAAGACCGGCTACTTCTATTACGTCCTGGGGGACGACAACGTGCATCACTTCTTCAAGACCTACAGCGAGATGCAGTCCTTTATGGCCACCCAGACCCGGTATTGACCCGGTGAAGCTCAAATTTCCCGCCCCATCTGGGGCGGGAAATTTACGCAGGAGGATATGATGAGAGAGAAGATCGAGCTGCTGGCCCCCGCCGGGGATATGGAGCGGCTGAAGATGGCGGTGGCCTATGGGGCGGACGCCGTATATCTGGCGGGCAATACCTTCGGGATGCGTTCCTTTGCGGGCAACTTCTCCCCGGAGGAACTGAAGGCCGCCGTGGCGCTGTGCCACGGCAAGGGGGTGCGGGTCCACGTCACCTGCAACACCATGCCCCGGAACGACGAGGTCGCCCGTCTGCCGGAGTGGCTGGAGTATCTGAACGAGGTGGGCGCAGACGCGGTGATCCTGGCGGATGTGGGGGTGCTGTCTCTGGCCAAAAAATACGCCCCCAAGGTAGAGTGCCACATCTCCACCCAGGCCAGCATCGTCAGCTACGTCTCCGCCCGGGCCTGGTACGATTTGGGGGCCAAGCGGGTCATTCTGGCCCGGGAACTGAGTCTGGACGAGATCCGTGAGATCCGGGCCAAGGTCCCCAAGGAATTGGAGATGGAGGCCTTTGCCCACGGGGCCATGTGCGTCAGCTACTCCGGCCGCTGTCTGCTGTCCAACTACATGACGGGCCGTGACTCCAACCGGGGCGCCTGTGCCCAGCCCTGCCGCTACCAGTACGCCCTGATGGAGGAGAAGCGCCCCGGAGAGTTCTTCCCGGTGTATGAGGATGAGAAGGGCACCTACATCATGAACTCCAAGGATATGTGCATGATCGACCACGTTGGAGAGCTGATGGACGCCGGACTGGACAGCCTGAAGCTGGAGGGCCGGGCCAAGAGCGCCTATTACGCCGCCATCGTCACCGGGGCCTACCGCCATGCCATCGACGCCCACGCCGCCGGGGTCCCCCTGGACCCCGTGTGGCGGGACGAGGTGGAGCACATCAGCCACCGGCACTACTCCACCGGCTTTTTCTACGGCCAGCCCGGGCAGTATTTCGAGAACTCCCGCTACGTCCGGGACTGGCAGATCGTGGCTAAGGTGCTCTCCTGCGAGAGCGACGGCACCGCCGCCCTCACCCTGAACAACAAGTTCTCCGTGGGCGACCGGCTGGAGCTGGTGGGCCCGGATGTAAAGCCCCAGAGCATTACGGTGCAGGCTCTGTGGGATATGGACGGCGATCCCATGGAGCAGGTGCGCACCCCCCAGACTGTGTTCCGCATGAAGCTGCCCCGGCAGGTGCCCCCCCTGTCCCTGCTGCGGCGGCAGGCGGACCTGTCACCTGTGTAAGGGGCGGCGGCGGAACGAAGAAGGAAGATCAAAAAGCAAACTGGCGCCCATCCGCATTTGCGGATGGGCGCCAGTTTTTCACTTAGGGCAGCACCGCGCAATTCGGCAAGCAGATTCGGTGAGAGATTTTTCGTCAAGGCAAGGCTCGAAAGGTGAAGGAATACGGTATGTATTTCAAACATTTCAAGCCGAAGAATTGGCGGAAAAGATCCGGCGAAGCGCGAAGACGCAATTGCGCGGTGCTGCCTTAGCTCATTCCTCTGGGAACACCACCACCAGCAGCATTTTGAAGCGCTCCTGGGCGAACACCGCGTGGGGCTTGCCCGCAGGCATCACCAGACACTGGCCCTTGCTGGCCAGATGGGGGACGCCGTCCACGGTGAATCTGCCCGTGCCCTCCAGCACGGTGACCATGGCGTCGCCGCCGGAGGCGTGGGTGCTGATCTCCTCCCCCCTGTCAAAGGCGAACAGGGTGATGCTCACGTGGTCGTTCTGGGCCAGAGTGCGGCTGACCACCTGTCCGGGGGCGGCCTCCACCAGATCGGCCAGCTCCAGCACCTCCTCGCCGGGGATGTTCTTCATATACTTCAGTTCCATTGCTTCGTCATCCTTTCAAGCCTTCTGCTGCCCGCACAGGGCGGGCAGTTACATATTGCTCAGCAGCTCCTCCAGCTCCTCCCTGGAGAAGCGGTAGACCTTGTCGCAGAACTGGCAGGTCAGCTCCGCCTGTCCCTGCTCCTCAATAAGGGCGGACAGCTCCTGCCGCCCCATGGAGATCAGCGCCCGGGTCACCCGCTCCCGGGAGCAGTAGCATTTATACTCCACCGGGTGGGTTTCCAGGATCTCCAGCTCAAAGTCCGCCAGCACCGCCCGCAGCAGGCCCTCGCCGTCCAGACCGCCGGCCAGTGCTCCGCTCACCGGGCCCACACGTTGGATGCCGGCCTCGATCCTATCGATGACCGCCTCCTCCGCGCCGGGCAGCAGCTGGATCAGATAGCCCCCGGCGGCGGTGACGCTCTGGTCCGTGCCCACCAGCACGCCAAGGGCGCAGGCGGTGGGGATCTGCTCGCTCTCTACAAAATACATGGCCAGGTCGTCGGCGATCTCGCCGGAGAACAGGCCGATGGAGCCCACATAGGGCTCCTTCAGTCCGATGTCCTTGATAACGGTGAGGGTGCCGTCGGCGCCCACGGCGCCGCCCACATCCAGCTTGCCCGGATGCTTCTCCATCAGCTCCACATGGGGATTCTGCACATAGCCCCGCACATTGCCGCCGCAGTCAGAGACGGCCAGTACCGTGCCCAGGGGCCCGCCGCCCTTGATCTGAAGGGTGACGGAGCCGTTCTGCTCCTTCAGCGCGTCCCCCATCATGGAGGCGGCCATGAGGGTGCGGCCCAGGGCCGCCGTGGCCACGGGCAGCAGGGTGTGGATGTTCCGGGCCCGCTCCACCAGCTGCTGTCCGCTGATGGCGGCGGCCTTAAAGCTGCCGTCCTTTGCAATGGCCCTTACGATATGGTCAGACATAACTCAGTCGTCCTTTCTTGCCGCAAAAAAGATCCGCTGCTCCCCCGGTGTGGGGGCGCGCAGCTTTCTGTCGCCGTATGTTCTGACGTCCCGGAAGCCCGCCTGGTGCAGCATCTCGGTGAGCTGCTCCACCGTGTAGGCCCGCTCCCGGTGCAGCTCCTCGCTGCGCGCCCACTGGCCGGAGTCTTCGTCCAGCTGGAAGATGTCCATGTAATAGGAGCAGATCCCGCCGCGGCGGGAAAACTCCGCCCGCCACACACAGTAGGCGTCCTCCGTCTCGTCCAGAAACACCTGTCCGTCCAGAGCCGCCAGCTTTTCCGGCGTGTTCACGTCGAACAGGAACAGTCCCCCGGGCATGAGGAACAGATGTACCCGGCCAAAGGCCCGCTCCAGCTTTTTGGGGTCGGTGACGTAGTTGACGCTGTCCAGACAGCACACGCAGGCATCAATGGTGCCGTACAGGTCCAGCCTCTCCATGGGCTGGCACAGGAAGATGGGCTCGATGGGGG